>JBKEBR010000053.1:0-14863 GCA_047973285.1 Oscillospiraceae bacterium
AATACAGGGGTGCCGCCGGTTGGCGGCCGAAAAAGAACCCATAACGGCAGCGCCGTTCTTTCTGTTCTGCGCATCAGAACCTTGAACATGGCTGGCCGCCGCGTTTTTCGGAATGCGGTGTAACAAGCTGGCCAGAAAAGAGTTCGGCGGTGTTACAAAAAAGAAAAATTGAATTGCCCTTGCTTGAATAAATAGAAAAGAAAAAACCTTATCTGCGCGCCAGATGGGGTTTTAGCCATATTGGCCAATCATAGCCAAATTTTTTCAACTGTTGTTGTTTTACCGCCTTCTCCTGTGCCGCCTACAAATGGGTGTGTTCGATAAAAGACACGCTTTTCTTTTTCAAAAACACATTGACTTTTTTCGATATGAGTGCTACCATAAAATACATCGAAAATATTAGATATGAGGTTTGCCATGGATTCAAACTACTCTGACAGCGCAAAAGTGTTTAAAGCCTTTTGCGACGAAAACCGGTTGATGGTACTTGAACTGCTGCAAAGCGGCGAAAAATGTGCCTGCGTGCTTTTAGAGCAATTGCACATTGCGCAGTCTACGCTTTCCCATCATATGAAAATATTGGTGGAGAGTGGAGTGGTAGCCGCCCGCAAAGAGGGAAAGTGGACCTATTACTCTTTTAGCCCGGATGGTGTACTGTATGCGCGGCAATTGCTTGAAAATTTGACTCTGGTTAGCGAAAAGCAGCATGCTGCAGAGTGCTGCCAATGAGTGAAAAAGGTTGCTGTACCCCTGAAAGCTCCTCCTGTTGTTCGGCCTCTTGCTGCGAGCCGCCCTTGCTAACGCAATATGATAAAAAGCGCGACAAATGGGTAAGCAGCGAATTAAAAACAGCGGCAGGCAGGGTGCCGGTAATTGCCGGCCGCCTTTCCGCTTTTGATAAGCTTGGCACACTTAAGGTGCGTTTGGGCATTGGCAGAATGAACTATGCCATAGCGCCGGGGCTGTATGCAGTGGGCAGCCCAACAGGGCTGTCCCCCGTGCTGGTGAGCGCCAACTATAAGCTGACATTTGATACCTTGCGCAAAGAACTTGCAGGGCTCAGCTGCTGGCTTTTGATTTTGGATACCAACGGCATCAATGTATGGTGCGCCGCCGGCAAAGGAACTTTCAGCACCAAAGAACTGGTAAAGCGAGTGGAGGCGTGCGGGTTAAACAGCATTGTATCGCATCGAAGGCTAATCCTTCCGCAGCTTGGCGCACCGGGAATAAGCGCCCACGAGGTATCGCGGCAAACAGGGTTTTCCATTTGCTATGGGCCCGTGCGGGCCGAAGATATAAAGGCGTTTCTGCATGCAGGGAATATTGCAACTGAAGAAATGCGAACCGTAAGGTTTACCCTGCGGGACAGGGCCGTATTAACCCCGGTAGAGCTTATAGCGGCAGCAAAAAAATCGTTGCTTGTGTTTGGCGTGTTGTTTCTCCTCAATTTGTTTGCCGCCCGGCCGTTCGGCTTGTATGACTTTTTTGCCTATACTGCCGCCGTATTGGTGGGAACGGTGGCAACACCTATTTTGCTTCCATTTATTCCCGGAAGGGCTTTTGCCTTTAAAGGCTGGCTGCTGGGGGCGGTGGTAACCGCATTGCTGGTTTGGCTGTTCGGCTGGTTCAGCGCTCCTTTTCTGCTTTTGGCTGTTGGTTATATGCTGGCACTGCCCGCGCTTGCCGCTTTTTTGGCGATGAACTTTACAGGTTCTTCTACATATACCTCTTTTTCCGGCGTAATAAAGGAAATGAAAGCCGCTGTACCCTTAACGCTGTGCGCCGGCACCCTTGGTTCTGTTTTGGTTTTACTAAAAGCCCTTACCGGCTGATGGAAGGACACCAATGAAACATCAATATTTAAAAAATGTTGCCACACTGCAGCTTTTCAAAGACAAATGCGTTGGCTGCGGCAAATGCACCGAGGTTTGCCCACACGGCGTTTTTGCGGTGCAAAACGGCAAGGCGGCTATTGTAGCTTTAAACAGCTGCATGGAATGCAGCGCTTGCACACAGAACTGCCCTGTATCAGCCCTAACGGTAGATAAGGGCGTGGGCTGTGCCTCTGCGGTTATTATGGGGTGGCTTACCAACAGCGAACCCAGCTGCGGCTGTTCGGCAGGCAGCGATTGTTGTTGACAGGGCAAAACGCCTGAAAGGGCATTGAATATTTTATGAGGCGGGTAAAAAAATGCCAAACCCTAAAGTTGCCTTCATTTGTGTACACAACTCCTGCCGAAGCCAAATTGCCGAAGCCTTGGGCAAACACTTTGCCGCCGGTGTATTCGAAAGCTATTCGGCAGGCACAAAAACAAAACCGTCAATCAACCGGAATGCGGTGCGCCTTATGAAAGAAATATACGGCATAGATATGGAAAAGAGCCAGCATTCCAAATTGCTTTCGGCTCTTCCGGCCATAGACATTGCGGTTACCATGGGCTGTAATGTTGAATGTCCCTTTTTACCCTGCAAGCACCGTGAAGACTGGGGCTTGGCAGACCCCAGCGGTAAAAACGATGCTGCATACAGAGAAGCAATTGCCGCCATACATGGCAAAATTATAGATTTGATGCAAAGGGTTGCCAGCGGCGATATGTTTTGATGTACCCGGCAGGGGTTGCGGGGGCGTATTCCCCGGCAAGCGAATTTGCGGGGCATAAATTCAGGGCAGAGCAGTACTGTGCATGGCGCAATACGGCTCTGCCCTGAATTTCCCCATATCCTTTGCCGGCTTTATATAAATAATTGCCCCGGCCGGTCGCCCATGCTGTTGAAGTTAACGTTTTAACCACATTCACGGTAAGCTTTCACCCCCGGCACAGCGGGTATTTTTGAACAAATAAAAAAACAGGCGGGAAAGCAATGCGCCATCCCGCCTGTAAAAGGTGTTATACGTTCTTTGTATTCAGCGCCCGAAAAGCGTTGAGAACAGCGAGAACCGTTACCCCCACATCCGCAAAAACGGCCGCCCACATGCCCGCAATTCCGGCTGCCGCAAGTACCAGCACAACAAACTTGATGGCCAGGGACACCCAAATATTCTGGCCCGCAATGCCAACCGTTCGCTTCGCAATTCTAATAGCCGTAGCCAGCATAGATGGTTCATCCGTCATAACAACCACATCCGCCGCTTCAATGGCGGCATCCGAGCCAAGGCCACCCATTGCGATGCCAACATCGGCGCGGGCCAGCACAGGCGCGTCATTAATGCCGTCGCCCACAAAGGCCAGTTTTCCTTTGCCGTGAAGCTCCCCAAAAATGCTCTCCAGCTTTTCAACCTTGCCGGCGGGCAGCAATTCGGCATACACTTCGTCCAGCCCCAAACAGGCCCCAACCTTTTCGCCCACTTTTTGGGCATCACCTGTGAGCATGACTGTTTTTTTGATACCCGCCTTTTTCAGCAGCCGAATGGCGTCGGCGGCATCGTCCTTTATCTCGTCGGCAATCACGATGTATCCCGCATATTGGCCGTCCACCGCCACATGAACGGCGGTGCCGGTAATTTCGTTTTTTGCATACTTTACGCCGATTTTATCCATCAGCTTTCCATTCCCGGCGTATACCTTTTTTCCATCCACAAGCGCACTTACCCCATACCCGGAAATTTCCTCCACCGCTGCAACCCGGCCGTTATCAATCGCTTTTCCATAGGCGGCCTTCAGCGAAGCGGATATAGGGTGGTTAGAATAGCTTTCCGCACAGGCGGCCAGTTCCAAAAGAGTGTCCTGCGGCATATCGGCCGCGTGAATTTCCTGTACATTGAAAACACCTTTGGTAAGTGTTCCCGTTTTGTCAAACACCACAATCTGCGTCTGCGCCAAAACTTCAAAATAATTGCTTCCCTTTACCAGAATGCCGCGCCGGGAAGCACCGCCAATTCCTCCGAAAAAGCTGATGGGAATGGACACCACAAGGGCGCAGGGGCAGGACACAACAAGGAAAGAAAGGGCGCGGTATATCCAATCCGAGAAGGTGGCCCCCGGTATCACCAGCGGCGGGACAACGGCAAGCAAAGCAGCGGCCCCGGCAACCACAGGCGTGTATACCCGCGCAAACCTGGTAATAAAATTTTCTGTTTTGGCCTTTTTGCTGCTGGCATTCTCCACAAGGTCGAGGATTTTGCTGGCGGTGGATTCTTCAAACTCTTTTGTAACTTCCACCGACAGCAGGCCGCTCATGTTGATGCAGCCGCTCAATACCTCCTCTCCGGCAAAGGCCTCCCGCGGAACGGATTCGCCGGTGAGCGCCGAGGTGTCGACCATGGAGGTGCCCTCGACCACCCTGCCATCCAGCGGAATTTTTTCGCCCGCCCGAATGATAATGGTATCGCCTATATGCACCTCATCCGGGTCAACTTTTTCAATTGCGCCGCCTTTTTTAAGGTTGGCATAATCGGGGCGGATATTCATTAAGCCGGCAATGGATTTGCGGGACTTCTTAACCGCATAGCTTTGAAAAAGCTCTCCCACCTGGTAGAACAGCATAACGGCAACCCCCTCGGGGTATTCGCCAATCACAAATGCGCCAATTGTGGCTATTGTCATCAGAAAATGCTCGTTGAACACCTGCCCACGGAAGATATTCCTGGCGGCGCTGATAACCACGTCGCCGCCAATAATACTATATGCCGCCAAAAAAAGGCCCATTTCCAGCCACACGTTAACACTGCCAAAAATTATTCCAATTGCAAAAATAGCGCTTGCTGCAATAATGCGAAGAAGGCGCTTTTTCATAGCTGCGCGCCCTCTCTATGCTTTTTTCATCACAACATCCGGTTCATACTTCTTCACAATCTGCTCGGCGGCGGCAACAATGGCCTCCATTTTAACATCCTCCGCGTCAATAACCATCTTTTCGGTCATGTGGTTTACCGACACGCTATTAACGCCATCAAGGGCACCAATGTCTTTTTCCATTTTCGCAGCGCAGTTTGCGCATTCCAGCCCGGCCAGCCTGAACTTTTTTGTCATAATATCTTCCTCCTTTATAATTCTTCGATGTGAGTTAGGCCCTGCTCCAAAACAATTTTCACATGGTCGTCTGCCAAAGAGTAGAAAACTATTTTGCCGTCTTTGCGGAACTTTACCAGGCCGGCTTCCTTGAGGGTGCGAAGCTGATGGGAAATGGCCGATTTCGTCATTCCCAGCAAAACGGCCAAATCGCATACGCACATTTCGCTTACACCCAGCGCCCACATAATACGCAGCCGGGTGTTGTCTCCAAACATCTTGAAAAAGCCGTGCAGCTGGGCAAAAGTAGTTTCTGCGGGCAGTTTTTTTTGCACCCTGTCCAAAATTTCCTGATGGATAACATTGCAATCACAGGTGTCGTTTCTTGCGGCCATAGCCTACCTCCCGTGTGATAATGGTTGAGCGGCAGCTCAATCGTATTTATTATAGTTGAGCGGCTGCGCAATTGTCAACACATTGATGGAATAATGACAGAAAAAATCCACTCTGGGTGTCTTCTTGCAAAGTAACCTGCTTCACACCTGGCGCCCGGTTCTGTTTTCAGCCGAAGCCCTGCCTTTTTCTTGCCTTTCCCGCAGCTTCCAATCCCTTCGGCTTTTCCGGCCCCATTGTAACAAGGAGGCCTGCGAAAGAATTGCGCTTATCGGCGCTGTTTTTGTTTGATACGCCAACCCGAAGGCCCGGCAGCAGGCTGGTATAGCCTGCGCCCTTAAAAATTCACCAAAAGTTTGCAAAAAAAATGTTAAACGGCAAAAAAAGAAGTGCCAAAAGGTTGCAAAGCAGAGCTATGCCCCAAAGGAAATTGCCGGATGCCGGAAAGAGGTTGAACCATTGCAGGGGCAAGGCAAAACCACCGGCAAAACCCCGCCGTAAAGCTGGCATAAGCGAAGCGGCCCGCCGGCGCAGGCAACGTGCAGCCATGCAAGTGAGTACAGCCAAGCACTTACAAGAACCGAAAAAAGAAAACTCCCGCCGGAGGCTTATCCGGCGGGAGAAATGCTGGGTACTGAAACAGTGAAGAATATTCAAGCCGAAATTTTTCAAGCCCGGCCAAGCGAAAAAAAACAACGGGAAATACCCTTGAAACCGTGGATTCCCCTTATTGCCGGCAGGTATTGGGCGGCGCAAGGCGCCGCTTATACCGTAAAAATGTGCAGGGCGTTTTCAATTTCTTCTTCCAGGCTATCGGTTTGCCACTCGGTAAAATAGTTGAGGCAGGCGCACAGGTAATGAAGCTGGTTTTCTGTGTGCGTTTTCCGAAAATGCACATGCCCCATAATGGCGTATTCCACCCCGTATTTTTGGTAAAGCGGCCCGTACCGGGCGCTGCCCAAAAAGGCGTTGAAATAATCCCAATTGGGGCGGGTTTCCGGCACAACAAACGCCGGGTGGCCCACCATGTGGGTTACGGCTATCAACCTTTTGCCCCGGCCCTCTGCAAGGCGCTGCTCCAGGCGGGCCAGCATGTTCTGGTTTACTTCGCAATCGGTATTGTGCCAGCGCACATTTACACTGTCCATCCAGGTGCGGTTGTCTCTGCTGTGTTTTTCAAAGTCTTGCCGGGTAAACCTGGCATTTCCAAAGGAGTAATCGTACCAGCCGGTTTCCCCCACAGCCGCCCAGCCGCCGCCAAGTGAAACACACTTCCCCACAAGGCAGGCGGGGTGCGCCGCATAAAGGCGGTAAATTTCCCGTGCGTCCTCCGCTTTTTCTGCTTCATCCCAAAGGTCGTGGTTGCCGGGCACAAAATAAAACGGAACTTTTAAAAGGCGGCCGAATTTCTCTAAAAAGGCAAGGGTTGTGGTGTGGTGGTTTGAAATATCCCCCGCCAGCAGCAGGCAATCCATCTCTTTTTCCGCCGCCTTTTGCGCCAGTACCTCTGTTACGGGGTACGCACTGTTCTTGTCGATATGAATATCGGAAATTACCCCTATTTTCATACCACTTTTGCCCCTTCCTCCCGTGCAAAATGGCACCGCGCACAGTGGCCCTCTGCCACCTGCTGCATGGCGGGCGCATGCTGCGCGCAAAACGGCGTGGCCAAACGGCACCGGCTGAAAAACGCGCAGCCCGCGGGCGGGTTTAAAAGGCTTGGAACCTCTCCCTCCAGCACAATGCGGGTTTTTGCCCCGCCGCCAACCGAAGGAACGGCAGACAGCAGCGCCCTTGTATAGGGGTGCCGCGCATTGCCGTACACCTGCTCTACGCTGCCGTATTCCACCAGCTGCCCAAGGTACATAACCCCAATGCGGTCGCTCATATACTGCACCACATTCAAATCGTGTGAAATAAACAGGTAGGTTAATTTTTTCTGCTCTTTCAGGTTTTTCAGCAAATTCAAAATTTGAGACTGCACCGATACGTCCAGCGCGGAAACCGCCTCGTCGGCCACCAGCAGCAGGGGGGCCAGCATCAGGGCGGCCGCAATGCTAACCCGCTGGCGCTGCCCGCCGCTTAGTTCGTGCGGGTAACGGTTAAGATAGCCCGCGTCCAGCCCCACGGTTTCCAGCATTTCCGCCGCGCGCTTTTTTCGCTGCGGCGCGCTTAGCCCCGTATGAATGGCCAGCGGCTCTTCCACCAGCCAGCCAATTTTGTGTTTTGGGTTTAGCGAAGCGTAGGGGTCTTGCAAAACAATTTGAATTTCCAGCCGCATGGCCTTTTTTTCTTTTGCCGTCATTTGCCCGGCGCTTTTGCCCTTATACAATATTTTGCCCGCGGTGGGCGGCAGCAGCCCCGCAAGCATTTGCCCCAGGGTAGACTTGCCGCAGCCAGATTCCCCCACAAGGCCAAACACCTCGCCCTGCCCAACAGACAGGCTAAGGTTATTTACCGCCTTAATTTGGTGTTTGCGCAAAGGGTTTTGCCGGTTTTTTACCGGGTAGCTTTTGCTCAGGTTTTCCAGTTCAACCAGCGGCTGTTTCATTTTGTTCCTCCGGTGCAAAAAAGCAGCGCACGCCGCGCCCCTCTGCTGTGCGCAAGGCAGGCAGCCCTGCTTTGCACTCTTCTTTTTCCTGGCTGCATCGCCCGCAAAAGGGGCAAATGCCGCTTTGCCGCTGGTGCAGCGCCGATACCATGCCCGGAATGCTGTACAGCGCCTTTCCGCGTTTTTCCGGCGTGGGAATAGAGGCCAGCAGCTGGCGTGTGTACGGGTGAAGGGGGCGGGCAAGCACCTCTTCCACCGCCCCTTCCTCCACCAGGTACCCTTCGTACATCACCAAAATTCTGGAGCAAACCTCCCGCACCACCCCCAAATCGTGGGAAACCAGCAGCACGGCGGTGGAAAACGAGCCGCTGAGCTGCCGCAGCAGCGTGAGAATTTGGTATTGTATGGTAACGTCCAGCGCGGTGGTTGGCTCGTCTGCAATTAAAAGCTCGGGGTGGTTTACCAGCGCCATTGCAATTACAATGCGCTGCTTCATGCCGCCGGAAAGCTGGTGCGGGTAGTCCCAATAAAGGCTGCGCACGCGGGGAAGGCCCACCTGCTCCATCATTTGAAGGGCGGCCGCCTCGGCGGCTTTTTTGCCGCGGCCATGGTGCTGCATAAAGTTTTCGGCCACCTGCACGCCCACCGGCAGCAGGGGGTTTAGCGCCGTCATGGGTTCTTGAAAAATCATGGAAATATTTTGCCCCCGCACAGGGCACATCTCTTTTTCAGGCAGTGCGGCAAGGTTGCGCCCGTTAAAGTTTATTTCCCCGCCGCTTATGTGGGCCACCGCAGGCAAAAGCCCCATTAAGGCAAGCGAGGTAAGGCTTTTGCCACAGCCCGATTCCCCCACAAGGCCAACAATTTCGCCGCGGTGCAGCGTAAAATTGATATCGTGAAGGGCCGGGTACCGTTTGCCCCGGCTTTCAATGCTTATGCTTAAATTTTTTACATCCAGTATCTGGTTCACCGCCCTGCCTCCTTTACCCCGCCCTGGCATCCATTATATCCCGCAGGCCGTCGCCCAGCAGGTTAAAACCCAGCACCATAACGGTAATCATGCACCCGGGAATAAAGGCGTACCACGGGTTGGTTAACAAATAGGCCTGCACCTCGTGCAGCATCATGCCCCAGCTTGGCGTGGGGGGCTGAATACCCAGCCCCAAATAGCTCAGGCCCGCCTCTGCAAGAATGGCGCTGGCAAAGCCCAAAGAAGCCGTAACCAGCAGCTGGGAGGTAGTGTTGGGGAAAATATGAAGCGCCATTATCCGCAGGGGCGAGGCCCCGCGGGAGCGCGCCGCCTTCACGTAATCCAACTGCTTCACCTGTAAAAAACCGGCCCGGGTAATGCGGCAAAACCGCGGAATTAAGGTTATGCCCAGCGCTATGGCCGTATTCAATGTGCTGGCGCCAAACACCGTAATAATAATAAGCGCCAGAATAACGCCGGGAAAAGCCATTTGCGCATCGGTAACGCGGGTAACCACCTCATCCACAAGGCCGCCCAAATACCCCGCCAAAGCACCCAGCAGCAGCCCCGCCGCAAACCCAATGGCAACCGAGGAAAACCCCACAAAAAACGCAATTTGGGCGCCCTTCATTACTCTGCTTAAAATATCGCGCCCAAAATTATCGGTGCCAAGCAGGTGGGCAAACGAGGGCAGCTCGAACTTTTGCGCGGTGGCCATTTCGTTGGGCGGGTAGGGAAGGTAAAAAAAACTCACCAGCAAAACAACAAACAGCAGCCCCAAAAGAAATGCGCCCACGGCAAAATTTCTGTTTTTAAAATACTTTTTCAATATGCTTTTCCCTCGTAAAAAAGTTTGCGGGCCATCAGGCAAGCCGAATGCGCGGGTCGATTACCGAATACAGTATATCCACAAAAAAGTTGATTACCACTACGGTAAGTGCCAGATAAAACACCACGCCCTGCACCAGTGGAAAGTCTCGGTTGCCAACCCCGGAAACAATTAAACGGCCAATGCCGGGCAGGTTAAAAACATTTTCTATAATAATGCTGCCGCCCAGCACATCCACCGCAATCATGCCAAAAATGGTAATGGTGGGCAGCAGGGCATTTTTTAAACGTGCTGGTACAGCACAGAATTGCGGGGCAGGCCCTTGCTGCGCGCCGTGCGCACATAATCCATTCCCATTTGGTCCAGCAGGGTATTTTTAAGGTAACGGATAACAACCGCCGTTGTGCCAATGGAGATAGAGGCCGCCGGCAAAAAAAGCGAGCGGAGCGCGCCGGCAAAGCTTTGCGAAAAAGGCACGAAATCTCCCGAAGGGAACCACCCAAACTGCACGGCAAATAGCAGAATAAGCAAAATGGAAAGCCAAAATGAAGGCACGGCAATGCCCAGCTGTGTTAAAGCCGACAATGCCGTTGGCAGTATTTTGTTGTTGTTTTTTGCAAGGTAAATGGAAACAGGCACCGCCAAAAGCACGGTAAACAGCAGGGAAAGCACCGTGAGGGACACCGTAACCGGCAGCCCGCCGCGCAGCAGCTCTGTTACCGGAACCTGATACCGCAAAGATTGGCCCAAATTGCCGCTGAACAGCCCCGCCACCCAGTTTACATACCGCTGCCAAAGGGGCAAATTAAGCCCCATTTGCTCTGACAATGCTTGAACTTGGAGTGGATCTGCATCCACTCCAAGTATCACATAGGCCGGGTTGCCCGGCAAAATTTGAAAAGCACAAAAGGTTAGCAGCGAAATAATAAACAGGGTTACGGCGGCTGAAAATAATTTTTTAAGAATATAAAACGCCGCTCTCATACCGCTAGGCTTCCACTGTGAGGTCGCACAGGTTAAAGAAGGTAACCGGGTAAATTTGCAGCCCTTTTACATTGTTGGCAACCGCGAAAATAACGTGGGGGTCAGCAATGAACACCGAGGCCGCCTGGTCTACCAGCATTTGCTGGCACTCTTTGTAAATTTGGGCGCGCACCGCTTCGTCGGCTGTTGAGGCGCCTTGCGCAATTAAAGCGTCATATTCCGCATTGGAGAAGTTGAAGTAGTTTCTTGCGTAGGTGGTGGAAAACCGGTTGAGAAAATCCTGCGGGTCCAGCTTGCCGCTGTGCCCAATAATGGTGGCCTCGTAGTCCCGGTTGGTATACACGCCCTCCAGCCACTGGGCCCATTCAATAAGCTGTATTTCCACATTCACACCAATTTTGGAAAGCTGGTCTTTAATAACCTGGGCCGTGTCTACATGGGTTTGGTAGTTGGAGGGAACCTTGATGGTTAAGGTAAACCCGTTTTCGTAGCCCGCCTCTTTCAAAAGCTCTTTGGCCTTTTCCACATTGGTTTGGTACCCCTGAATATTGCTGTTGTAGTAAGCCGCCATGCTGGGGCTGAGGAAGGATTCCACCCGGGTTGCGCTGCCCTCCATCACCGTGGTAATAATTTCGTCTTTATCAATTGCGTAAGAAATTGCCTGCCGCACTTTTACGTCGTTCAGCGGCTTTACGCTGTTGTTCAGTGCAAATACCTGCACCATGTTTTGCGGGCCCTGTACAATTTGAAAATCGGTGCCCAGCGCCGCCGCATTGCTGGCGGAAATTCCCCCAATATCCAAACTGCCGGATTTAAGGGCCATCAGCTTGGCGTTTTCATCGGTCATAATGATAAATTCAGCGCGGTCTACCGTGGGGGTGCGCCCTTCAATGGTGGAATAATTTTCGTTTTTTTCCAGCACAAGCTTTTGCCCGCTTACATATTCCACAAATTTATAGGGGCCGGTGCCAATGGGCAGGGTGCTGTTGTCGGCATAGTCTTTTTGTGAAATAGAAATGGTTGCCTTGCTTAAAAACCCGGCGTCTTTGTTTTTAAGGGTGAGAACAACGGTGTAATCGTCGGGGGTTTCCACCTTTTCAAGCTCTGCGTTCAGTGCCGAGTTCAGCGGGTCTTCGCCGTTGAGCCCCGCCAGCTTTTCGTAGGTGTATTTTACGTCCTGCGCGGTGCACTCTTTGCCATTGTGAAACAAAATTCCTTGTTTGATGGTAAAGGTATAGGTGAGTTCATCCTCTGAAATGGTGTAGGCTTCCGCAATGGCGGGAATAAACTCTCCCTTTTGGTTAAAGGCAAGCAGGCCTTCAAACACGTTCATCATAACCGAGGAGGTATCGGTTGCCGCCGAAAGCATCGGGTCGAGGTTGTCGGGCTCTGAGCCAAGTGCAATTTTTACGGTTGTTGGGGTTTGTACCGCCGGTTGGGAAGCGGAAGGGGAGGCCGAGGAGGCGCTGGAGGTGGCCGCCGAGCCACACGCTGTAAACGCTAGCAACGACACCACCATTAAAAACGCCGCAAGTTTTTTGATCCGGTTCATACTCTTAACTCCTTTTTTGCTGGTTGTATGCTTTTTATGTTAATTAAAGGGACGGCAAAATGTTAAAGGGCCAGCTGCAACCCGCTTTGCGCCAAAAAAACCTGGCCGCTGTAAATTTCTTTCGCTTTTTCCGCCAGCTGCTGCGGCTGGCCAAAATGCGGAAGGTGGGTTAACACCAGCCGTTTTGCCCCGGCAAGGCGGGCAAGGCTTGCGGCTTCGCCTGCGGTAAGGTGCTGCGGCAGGGGCCGGTTTGCTTCGGCGCTGTAAAAAGAGGCCTCGCACAAAAAGCAATCGGTATTTTGGGCAAATTGGGCAAGCGCCGCATAGTAGGCGGTGTCGCCGGAATAAACAAGTGTTTTGCCCTCTGCCGCTGCAACGCGCACCGCAAAGCAGCATATTTCGTGTTGGTTTTCAAGCACGCTAAAAGAGAGGCCGCCAATTTGAAAATCTGTTTCCGGGGTGTAAATTTGCCCCCGGCAGTAGCCGCCATACGATAGCTTTTCGGCCCGGGCGGGGCCCCACGCTGTAAGCGGCTTTGTTCTTTTGCCCAGCTGGCTTTCTACCATGGCCGCATATTGCAGGCAGCCCAGGTCTGCATAGTGGTCGGGGTGGTAGTGGGTAATAATAACCGCATCCAGCTCGCTCAAAGGGATGTATTCCTGCAGCTTTGCCAGCACGCCGCTGCCGCAATCCAGCAGTATTTTGGTATCTCCTTCCTCCACCAGGTAGCCCGAGGTTGCGCCCCCTGCATTTGGATAAGCACCATAACAGCCGATTACTGTCATTTTCATGTTGACAATCCATCCTAACCTGCTTCATTTTAATACACCGTAGATCTGTTCCGTGCTTTCGATGCGCGCCCGTATACCGCCTTGGTTCTGCGTGAGCAGCACAGAGATAAGCGCATGCGCCAGCGACACCACCGAGCTGTAAGAATCTAAAAAAATGGCTGAGTCGGTGGTGGCAAACAGAGAAAAATCTGCCAGCTTGGCGAAAGGGGAAAGGTCGCAGTCTGTAAAGGCAATTACCCGCGCGCCCTTTTCCTTGGCAATTTCGGCAATTTTTACCGTTCTCTCGCTGTAGCGCTGAAAGCCAACCACCAGCAGCGTATCTTTTTCATTCAAATGGGAAAGGTATTCATCGCAGTTCGACAAATTAAGCTGTACCGTTTTGCCAATGAGATAGTTGATTGAAAAAGAGAGATACGCCGAAACACCCGCCCCCATTTTGTCTCCCAGCACCCAAATGCGCTCGCTTTCGGCCAGCAACGCCGCCGCTTGCTGAAAGGCCTTGTCCGGGTTTGCGCGAAAGGTTTGCAAAATGTTGTTCATTTCGGTGCTGACATGCTCGTCCAAAAAGCTTCCCTTGCCCGCTTTTTTTTCATCTTTCAGGGCAAAGTTGACCACGGCTCTGTTTTTCAGCAAACTGCCGCGCATTTTCATTTTCATGTCCCGAAAGCTTTGAAAGCCAAGGCATACCGCAATGCGCTGGACGGTGGCCTCGCTCACCTCTGCCTTTTGGCCCACCTCCCGCGCGGTCATCATGCAAACCTGCTCCCATTTTTTGCGAATGTACAGGGTGGCCTTTTGCTGTGCCGGCGTAAGGCTGGTGTAAATTGCGTCAATTCTATTCATAAAAACCTCTACCGTCAGGTTTTTATTCTGTTTTTGCTCGGCTTCGCTATTCAAGGTGGTTCAGCACCTCCCCAAGGCTTGCTATGGTTGGCCTGTGGTTTATTTCTTCCATACCAAGCCTGCCGTAAGGGGCAAGCAGCAGGCACCGAATGTTGCATTTTTGCGCGCCAAGCACGTCGTCGTAGTAGTTGTCACCCACAAAAAGAGTTTGCTCGGGCGGAATATCTGCCTGCCGCAGGGCCGCTTCAAAAATGGCGCGGTCCGGCTTTTCCGCCCCTACCTCAGAGGAAATGACAACCGATTGCAGCAAAGCGTCCAGCCCGTTTTGCCGCAGTACCTCGCGGCAAGTGGCGTCCCAGTTGCTCAGCAGCCCGGTGTGTATGCCCCGCCTGCGAAGCGCCAGCAGCAGTTCCTTTGCACCCGGCATCAGCCGCCAGCGGTTTTTTTGCTTTTGCATTTCTTGCCGGTAGGCAAGGCAGGCCTGCTGCAAATTTGTTCTCACACCCAAATGGTAATTGGCCACCCCTATGTACCAGGGCAAAAAAATATCGGGGTTGCTGCCAAGCACGTGCGGGTACTCTCGCATAAAGGTTTTGTCTGCCAGGTAAAAAGCGCGCTTTACCGCTTCGGGGCTTGCCTTTATATCCAGCTGCTCCAAAACCTGCCGGTAAGCTTTTTCGGTAAAAGGTTCCACAAGGGTCATTCCCAGGTCAAACCAAATACTTTTATATTTCATGGCTCCCCCCAAATGGTCGAAATCCTTCACCACACAATTTCCCGGTTGTTTTCCATCAGCTATAGTTTAACGTCTCTTTGTAAAGGCTAAAATCTTCTTTCTTCAAAATTCCTGTTAAATGTTTTGGCCCGTATTTTAAAATAAAAGCCTGTTATCCCCGGCCCGGCCAAAACAAAAAAAGTTTTAGCGTTAAATTTACGGCCCCAAAAAGGCAGGCAGCAGGCGCGGCCCTACACGGGGCCGCGCCTGCTGCCTGCCTTTTTAC
>JBKEBR010000054.1:0-1611 GCA_047973285.1 Oscillospiraceae bacterium
CCGCACTTTTCGTTGGCCACATCCACAAAATAGTCTACAAAAGCGCGCAAAAAGTTGCCTTCCCCAAATTGCAGCACCCGTTCCGGCGCCTCCTGCAACACATACCCTTTGTACCCTGTTTCTTCTAAAGCACTATAGCTTAACTGTTTCATTCTTGTTTTTACTCCTTTTCCTGTATCACAGGTTCGCCCGAATTTTCAAGATCATCTCCTGATATTCCTGTTCGGAGAGGAAAACCTCGGGGGTGGGGTTCATTTGGAATGTGCCGCCCCAGTCGAGTTCATCGACATATGTAGGCGCAAAATGGCAGTGCAGGTGCGGAACTTTATCGGCATACATTCCAATATTAATTTGCCCCGGAGAAAAGGTTTTTTGCAGCGCCTGGGCCACAGTGTGCGCCGCGTCAAAAAATTCGGCATTTTCCTGCTTGCTCAGCTCCGACAATTTGCCAACATGCCGGTTGAAGGCCAGCACAGCGCGGCCCCTGTAGGTTTGGTTTTTGTTGAGATAAAGCTGGAAACGCCCCACCTTGCACACCGGAAGCATTAGGTTTGAAAGCCTTTCGTCTTCGGTGCAGTACATGCAATTGTTTTCCATTGCGCATCTTCTTTCTGTTTACAATTTTATTTTCTTTGTCTAATGCCGGCACACCGAAGGGTTTGGTTGCAGTGTGCTTTGGCAGCCATTTTCAAAAATGGTTTTATAGGGTTTCCAAACGTTTTGAAACATTTTGCAAATAGGCCGCGGTAAAGGCAATGTCTTGCCGCAGCGAATTGCATAGGTTCCCCTCAACCGCTATTGTTCCATTATAATCCATTCCTTTTAAAACGCACAAAAATTCAAAAAAGTTTATTGCGCCATAACCGGGGAAATAGCGGTTGTTGTCTGAAAGGTGTACCTGCTGGAAAAAGCTTCTGTTTTTTAGCAGGGCATAGGCCATGTCTTTTTCTTCAATGGACATATGGTAGCTGTCTGGCAAAATTTGCAGGTATGGGTTTTCAAATTCTTGTACAAGGCTGGCCGCCTGCTGCACGCTAACCGCCACCGAAGCCTCATAATGGTTTG
Organism: Oscillospiraceae bacterium; assembly: GCA_047973285.1. Taxonomy (GTDB): domain Bacteria; phylum Bacillota; class Clostridia; order Oscillospirales; family Ruminococcaceae; genus JAAYCI01. The sequence goes on from JBKEBR010000054.1 coordinate 1,066, forward strand.
TGGCCTCTACTATAAGGGGAACTTTGTACTGCCGCACCGTATCGCTTAATTCGGCCAGGCTTTTTTTCATGGTTTCGCTGGCGGCGGCTTTATTCTCCCCGGCGGGGCCTTTCATAAAGCCGCAAATAATGCCGCAGGGAATTTGCGCCGCAAACTCCACAATTTTTTTTACGCTTGCAACGCTTTTGCGGCGCACCTCCGGGTTTAAAGAAGAAAGAGAAAGCCCGTTTTGCTTTGCATAGGCGCCTGTTGCTATTTTGGTCAATTTTAAATTGAATTTCTCCAGCACTTCAATATATTGCTGGGGCGAATAGCTTTCAAAATCGGTAATATTGAGCTCAACCCCATAAAACCCGTTTTGCTGCAAGTCAGCCAATACCTCGTGAAAAGCAGAATCTTCGAGCGTAGGCGGTGCGGCCATTTGCAGGCTGAGGGGAAACGCATACCCGAACGCTTGTTCCTTTTTCATGTTGAACCCCCGTTCAAAATTTTATGTTAAAAGTACGGCCCCGCCCGTTGGGCAGAGCCGTAAAAGGGCAGATATGC
>JBKEBR010000055.1:0-2311 GCA_047973285.1 Oscillospiraceae bacterium
CCTGCGGTATTTTGTGCGCACCCACCTCTGCTTTTGCCGCAATGCCAACACCAATGAAATTTGATAATGCACAGATGCCTAATAGAAAGGCTGCTGAGAAAATTGTTTTTTCAACATTTGCCACGGGTGCTGCCTGCTCGGCTGTACAGCCCCGGCCTGCTGCCGCTGGCCCCGCCCGGCCATCCTGAGCCAACCCTGTAAGCAGCCCCGTCGCCGGCCTTTGGGGCTCGGGGGACGGCGGCAGTTTTAGGGTACAATTGCATTCTTAAACTTTTGCCAAACACCACCATTGGCGTATGGCAAAGCAGGCCGTAGCCCTGCCTGCACCGCCGGCCGGCCCACATGGAAAAATAAAATATGCCACGCCTGCGGGCTGTTTACCCATTGCAATGGCTTTTCACTTCCTGCGGTGCTGCCTGCGCCCCGAAAGGCCTGTATGCATTGCTTTTCAATTGCGGGCATGGCGGAGCCGAGGAATGGGGAAGGCAACGCCGGGGCAGCGCATACAAAGCCCAGCACCCTTTGCCAAAGCAGCCAGCAGCAGTACCAGCACGGATATTGGCCCTGCCCGCCACCGCAGGTACAGTTGACATTGCCCGCCGGTTGCAGTACCTTACTAAAGGGAGAAACCAGCTTTTTTATTTGTGAATTTCCCCTTTTATAAAACCCGAATTTCCCGGTATTTTTTGGAGGTTGTATGAACCCGGCCATTGTTGAAAAAGCCCACCTGCTGCGGCAAACCCTGCACTCGCTGGCAGAGCCCTCCGGGCAGGAAAAACGCACAAAAGCCTGCCTGATAAACTTTTTGCAGCAAAATACCACCCTGCAAATAGAGGATTATGGCCAGTGGTTTTGCGCCCTTCATTTTGAAAGCGGGCAGGCCGAAACCATTGCTTTCCGGGCGGATATGGACGCCCTGCCCCTGGGCAGCGGCGCCGCCCACCTGTGCGGGCACGATGGCCACAGCGCCGCGCTGGCCGGCCTTGCCCTGCTGGCAGAGGGCCAAACCCTTGGCCGCAACATTCTGTTTATTTTTCAGCATGCCGAGGAAATTGGCGTGGGCGGCAAAATATGTGCCGGCGCGCTGAAGGCCCACAACGCAAGCCGTGTATACGCCTTTCACAATATTCCTGGGTGGCCCGAGGGCAGCGTGCTGCTGCGCCACGGCACCTTTGCCTGCGCCTCGCGCGGCATGTGCGTTGCCTTTAAAGGGGCCCCCTCCCACGCCGCCTACCCAGAAAATGGGCGCAACCCCGGTTTTGCCGCCGCCCGCTTTATGTCGGCCTTGCCCGCCCTTGCCGCCCCCGGGCTGTATGGCGGCCTTACCATGGCAACCCTTGTGGGGGCCAAAATCGGGGAAAAGGCCTTTGGTTCGGCCGCGGGGGCGGCTGAGGTTTGGCTTACCCTGCGGGCATGGGAAAACCAGGACCTTGCCGCCCTTATAAAGCGCCTTGAAAGCGCCGCCCACGCCGAGGCAAAAACCGACAACATAGAAGCCGCTTTTTTCTATGAAGATATTTTCCCCGCCACCGTAAACGACGAGCAAACCCTACGGCGGCTGGCCGGCATTTGCGGGCGGGCGGGCCTGCCATGTTTGGAGATACCCGAGCCGTTCCGCTGGTCGGAGGATTTTGGCTACTACGGCAGCCAGGCAAAAGCGGTTATGGTGGGCCTTGGCGCAGGGGAACACTGGCCCCAGCTGCACACCGAGGCCTACTGCTTTAACGACGCCCTGCTGCCCCCCGCCCTGCAATTGTTTTGGGCCTTGGCAACACAGGGGTGAATACCCGCAGTTTTCTGCCGCTGAAGTAACCGGCCCTTACACCCATGCAGCCAGTTTTGGCCCGCTTTTACACAAATAGAAGAGCCCACACACTCCTGAACTATTCCGTGTAAAACGGACATTGAGAAAAAGTACCCCCTATTGTAGGATGACTACAATAGGGGGTACTTGCATGAAAGTAAAACAACACGGAGCAAGGATAGAAGAACCGAAGCAGTTGGGAAAAACAAATCGCGAAATCGGTGCCGAGGTGGGCCTGACAAAAGAGCAAATCAAAGGATATTTCGAACGAAGCAGGCGAGAACATCGGGAAAGAGGGTATCCTCGTAGCAAGAAAGCTGACGCGAAAAAGACAAACCAAGCTTTGCGCAGTGAATTGAAAAGCCTGCGGATGGAGAATCAGTTGCTAAAGGATTTTCTGCAGCTTGCCGAAATGAGGCGAGGGCAGCTTTAAAATATGAAGCAGTTTACCAAAACACAGACAGATATACTGTTTCACAGATGTGCCGGTTTTTCAAAATATCCCGC
>JBKEBR010000056.1:0-6540 GCA_047973285.1 Oscillospiraceae bacterium
CAAAGGTGGTGCAGTAGGTGGAGTGGGTGTGCACAACGGCGCGGGCGTCGGGCTTGTTGCGGTAAAATACGGCGTGCAGGTCATGCTCGCTGGAGGGCTTGCGTTTGCCCTCTACAATTTTGCCGTCCAGCGTCATTACAACCACGTCCTCGGCTTCGGTTTCAAAATACCCAAGGCCCGAAGGGCCAATGGCCATGTAGCCCGTTTCAGGGTCATAAATGCTCAGGTTTCCGCTGGTGCCCTTGCTCAGGCCATCCGCGCTCATTTTGCGGCCGAAATCGGCAATTTCCTGGCGTGCTTTTTCCATTAACATAATATATTTCTCCTTTGCATATTCAAATGCGTAAATGGGTTTACCGTGTTATTTGGCGCAGGTTTACCACCATGTCGCTGGTGCCTCTTGCCCAAAAATCTTGAATGGTGCGGGCCAGCAGCAAAGGCGACTTTGGCAGAGCATCCACCACGTTGCCCGCCGTGTGGGGGGTCATGGTAAGGTTGTCCAGCTTCAGCAGCGGGTCGTCTTTCGGAATGGGCTCTTCCCAAAAAACGTCCAAGGCGGCGCCGCCTATTTTTTTGTTTTCCAGGGCGTTTAAAAAGGCGGCCCTGTCCAGCACGCCCGCGCGGGAGGTGTTGATGAGGTAGGCGGTGGGCTTCATAAGGGCCAGCAGCTCTTCGCCAATGCTGTTTTCGGTTTCCGGGGTAAGGCGCATGTGCAGCGAAATGACATCGGCGGTTTTAAACAGGCTTTCCTTTTCCACCATGGTAATGGTAAGCTCGGCCGCCTCGGCGGCTTGTTGGCTTACAAAGGGGTCGTAGGCAATAACCTTCATGCCAATGCCATGTGCCTTTTTGGCAACAAGCTTGCCAATGTGGCCAAGGCCCACAACCCCAAGGGTCATTTCACACAAAGAGGTGGTGTATTTGCTGTTTACATAGTCTTTGCGCCATTCGCCCTGCTTTAAAGCGGCATGGGCCCGCGCAATATTGCGGGTTTCGGCAAACAGCAGGCCAATGGCCATGTCGCTGGTGGCTTCAGCATTGCGGATGCAGTGGATAACGGGAATGTTGCGCTTTGTGGCGGCGGCTATGTCAATATGCTCCATGCCGCCGCGGCAGGTGCCAATAAGGCTCAGCTTTTTGCCCGCCTCCACCAATGCTTCGGGAACAGGGCAAAAGTGGGTAAGCAAAATATCGGCATCGGCTATTTCTTTATATACCTCATCGGGTACAGGTTCGGCCGTGGGGCCGTTTTTTTCAATGTTAAAGGCTTTCTTCTGGAATTCGGGGCGGCTTTCGCAGGGCCATTCCACCGCTGCAATTTCGCCTTCGCCCCCGGGCAGCAGTGAGCGGGCGGCTTCTTCCAATAAAGTGCAGGGTACAACAAGGTCTCCAACAACAAGAATTTTCATGCTAACCTCCAGGCTGGCAGATGGATTTGCCGTTTTGCAGGGCAAGCCTGCATGTGAACAATAGGAAACACAGGGCACAAAGCACCGGGTGGCCAATACATTTGTGCCCTGTGTTTTTACAGCAAAAAGAAGTGTTTTTTAGTTTGCAGGGGCCTCGGCCGGGGCAACATAGGCTTCGCCAAGGGCCAGCTTTTCAAAATACTCGCGCACGGCAACTTTGTTTTTCTTGAAAAGAACAAAGAAAACAAAATAGGCAATTACGGTAATGCCAATGATAATGGGGTTCATGGTAAGGAAAGCCATGGTGATAAGGCCTGCGGTGCAGTTGGACATGATGAACCCGATAATAAGGGTGCCGCCTGCCACTGCGGTGGTGGCCGCTTCAAAGCCAATGCCCGCGGCAACCTGGGTAAAGGTGGCGGCCCAGTAAGAGGCCATCATAATTTTGGCGCAGAACACAAGGCAGCCCATTACCCAGGACTTTATAATGTTGCCATTGCTCAGCGCCACGGGCACCTCCATCATATACGGCAAAGAGGGAAGCACCATAACCGGCAGCACCAGGTTGCCCGGCAGTAAAAACGCAATGAGAACGGCAAAGGGAATAACCAGAAGGCCGGTGGTAAGGGTGGCCGCTTCGCCGTAGCCAAGGGCGTCGTTTACGGCGATGATGAATTCGCGGTTTTTGCCGTATTTGCTGTTTTTAAGGGTTTTGCGGGAGTAGTCGGTAAGGGCGGTAAAGCCGGAGGCGAACAGGCCGGCAATGCGGGGGAAGATGGCCATAACGGCTGCGCAGGTTACGGCAACGTTGAAAATTTGCCCCCAGGCGGCCATGGTGCCAATGGTGGTAATGTTGCCAACAACACCCAAAATTAAGCCGACGATAAGACCAATGTACATGGGCTCGCCCATGAAACCAATTTTCTTGCGAATGGTTTCGGGGTTGGCCTTTATTTTGTCCATGCCAAGCTTGTTGAGCAAAATATTGAGAACCAGGTACAGGGGTGCATCGCCCATGTGGTGGGGGGCGGTCATGGCGCAGCCGGGGTAACGGTAGTAGGTAGACCAGCGCTTTTGCACCACTTCGGCAATTAGCAGGGTTACCAGGTTGATAAACAGCATTAGCACAAAGGCCATTACAATGTTTTGTTTAATTTGGTACAGCATGGAGCCCCAAACCACAATAGAGTAGTTGTTCCACAAATCGCTGGGCATGAAAATGTCGGTCCATTTTACAAGCCATAAAACAATTTGGAAGATGAGGCCCACCCCAATAAACACCATGCCGATGTTGGTGGAATAAGCCACCGAAGCAACGGCCTGCCAGCCAATGTCCAGCGCGGGCCGGTTGAGGCCGGTGGCGGTTACAATTTGCTGTACCAGCGCCGAAAGCACCGTGCCAAAGGCACTGGTGATAAAGGCCATGCCTTTAAGGCCTACGCCAACCAAAACTGCCGAAGAAAAGGCCTTTTTTACGGGGGTTTTAAAAATAAGGCAGATTACAAAAATAATAAGGGGAACGGTAATATAGTTGCCAAAGGTGTCGAATATTGTTTTTAGTGTTTCAAAAAACATAATAAATCCTTCCTCTTTCCCATGAATTTTGCATGGCCCGGTAAGCCCTGCAGTGCCGCCCGGCCAAAGTTGGCCGGTTCCTTTGCCTTGGGCGTGCCGTTACAGGTCCAGCTTGCCCACAATGTCCATCAGCTCTTCAATAAACTCGTCTTCATTAATGCCCACCAAAAAACCGGTGGCGTTAATAAGGGGAACTCCGTACACATCCTCCACGGGGCTGGTGTAGGCAATCAGGTCGTACCGGCCGCTTTCCACGGCCAATGCCACACCCCCGGGGGCCACTTCGGTGGTTTCCATCTCGTCTCCCTTTTCCTCCAGCACGTCGCCAAGCTTGGAAGAAAGCATGGCCGAACTTACCGTGCCGGAGCCGCAAACCGATAAAATTTTTACGGAACGCATGGGTGTTTCTCCTTTCTTTGTTATTTTGCGGGTTGCCCTTGGGGCTCCAAAATGCGCAGATACTCTACAATTTCGTCTTTGCTTTTGGAATCCCGGATATTTTTCAGCAGTTCGCCGTCTTGAATGATTTTCATCATTTTTTTCAGCATGTCCAGCTGCTGTTTGGAATCTTTTACAACAAGGGGCATAACAAGCTCGCACTCTACCGGTTGTTCCTTGGTGCCCATCATTTGGAAGGTAACCGGGCGCCGGGGCACAATTACGCCCACGGCGGGCTTGTTTACCAGTTTGTTGTTGGTGTGCGGTATGGCAATGTTGATGCTTTTACCCGGAAGGCCAGTGGGGTACTCTTCCTCCCGGGCCACCACGGCGTCGGCATACCCCGGTTGTACATAGCCGTGCTTTTCAAAAAGCTCGCCCATTAAGCGAATGCAGTCGTTGGCGCAGTGCACGTCGGCGTCCAGAACAATCAGGTTTGGGTTTAACAGTTGATCCATTGTTTATATCACCTACTCGTGTGTTTAAAAGGTGCCAGGGTGGTGCATTGTATGGAACCATTCAATAGCCAAAGCATAGCATATATAATTTGCACAAAATAGAGCAAGTATATTCAAAAATTTTGAGTATAATTTTGCAATAAATTGTGCTTGACGCTGCCGCAAGCCAACAAAAAAACATAAATTAATGGAAAAGCAGAAGAACCAGTGTAAAAATGGCCAGCAGGGCGGCGATGGCACGAATGAGCCTGCGCGTTTTTACAAGCCCCAGGCTTTGGTAGCGCTCGTACCGGGTAAAAACCGAAGGAACGGCCAAAACGGCAAGGCAAATTCCCAACAGGGGCAGGTAACGCCAGAAAGAGCCCACAGCAAAGCCGAACAAAAAAAGGTTGGCAACCACCATAATAAAAAGCACAATGTAAAACGGGGTGCGGGTTTTGTTGTCCCACTGAATAAATTTTTGGAATTTTTCGTGGCAGGCGGCGCTGCAGCAATACAGCTGGCCGTTGGCGCCGGGGTTTTCTACAAATTCCCGGCTGGTGGTGGGGGTGCCGCAGTAAAGGCAGTGGGTGCTTTTGCTGTTTTGCCCGGTTTGGGCGTCGTGGTTTGTCATACATTCACCTCAAAGTTTTTTAAAATGGTTTCGGCTTCTTGTATAGAACCGGTTTGTAAAATGCTTTCTGTCTGCACCTGCAATTCGCCAAAGTTAAGCTTGCTTATCATGTATTTCAGCCTGCCCACCTGCGAAGGAACAACGCTGAATTCATCCAGCCCCCTTCCCAGCAAAAAAGGAACCAGCCGCTCGTCGGAAGCCATTTCGCCGCACATGCCCACCCGAATGCCCGCCTTGTGCCCGTTTTGTATTGTTTGGTTTACGGCGCGCAGCACCGAAAGGTTGCAGGGGTTGTACAGGTACTGTACCTTTTCGTTCATTCGGTCGGTGGCGGTGGTGTACTGAATGAGGTCGTTGGTGCCAATGGAAAAAAAGTCTGCGTGGCGCGCCAATTGGTCGCTTAACAGCACCGAGGCGGGGGTTTCAACCATAATTCCGGTTTGAATGCCCTCGTCAAAGGGAAGGCCTCTCTCCCGCAGCTGCCCCATGGCGGTTTGCACAAAGGCCTTTGCCTGCAAAAGCTCTTCGCAGGTTACCACCATGGGAAACATAATTTTTATGTGGCCATAATGCGAGGCCCGCAGAATGGCTCGCAGCTGGGTGAGGAAAACCTCCGGCCGGTCAAGGCAGATGCGAATGGCGCGGTAGCCGAGAAACGGGTTGCTTTCGGCGGGAATGTCCATATAATCCAGTTGCTTGTCGCCGCCAATGTCCAGCGTGCGAATGATAACCTCTTTGCCTGCGGTCTTTTCCGCAAGCCTGCGGTATACCGAAAATTGCAGCTCCTCGCTGGGGTAGCTGCGCTGGCCCATGAACAAAAATTCGGTGCGGAACAGGCCAACGCCGTCGCAGGTGCTTGCAGAGAAGCCCTTTATGCTTTCTTCGTCGCCGGAGTTGATGCAAACGGCAACCTCATGGCCGTCTTGCGTAACGGCGGGCCTTGCCGCAAACCCCTCGTACAGGGCCTTTTCGCGGGCCAGTTTTTCTTTTTCTATGGCAAATTCCCTTAAAAAGGCTTCGTCCGGCTCTATAAGGGCATACCCCTCGCCCCCGTTTAGGTATAAAAGCTGGCCGGGTTTTACCTTTTGCAAAATGCCTTTGGCGCCCACCACGGCGGGTATGCCAAGGGTTTTGGCCAGAATGACCGCGTGGGAGGTGGCCCCTCCCTTTTCGGTAATAAAGCCGCCCAGCAGCGTTTTGTCGATGCGCACGGTGTCTTCGGGGGAAAGGTCCTCGGCCACCACCAGAAAGGGCTCGCCCGCGGGGCCCTCCAGCCCGCTTTCGCCAATGCCGTGCAGGCGGCGCAGCAATTCGTCGCACACGTTTACAATGTCGCTGGCCCGCTCCCGCATATAGGGGTCGTCCATGGCTGCAAATTTGCGGCTGACCCGCTGTTTTTCCATTTCAATGGGGTAGTCGGGGTAAATACCCTCTTGCAGGGCGCTGTTCAGCGGCTTTTTAAAAAACAAATCGTCTGCCGCAATGGTTTGGTAGGCTTTAAAAATTTTGGCGGGTTCTTCGCCAAGCTCTTGCAGTGTTTTTTGGTAGAGGCTTTCCAGGCGGGCAATGTATTCTTTGCGCACCAGGTGAAACCGGCCTACGGCCGCCGTTGCATCTTCGGCCGGGCGGCGTTCTATTAACGGCTGCCTGCGCCCCAAAATGGCTGCACCTAAAACAGCCTGGCCCTTTGCCCCGGCCAAACCAACAATTTTTTCCATATTCAATTAACCCTTTCCATACATTTGTTTAATGCCGCTGATATGCGACGGTGAATCAAAATACTGGTAAATGGTTTTGAGAACGCTCCAATGGGCATAGCGGTCGATGGTGGAGAGAAACACAAGAATGCTGGCTTTTTTGCCGTCGCCGCACACCACCGTATCAGAGGCAAGCAGCAGCGCAACATCTATGCGGGAATCTACGCTGCCCTGCATGGGGCAGTGCACCAGCACGGTTTCGGCGTTGATGCGGTACATCTGCACCCGTTTGTGCAGCAGCAGGTTGCGCATGCGCTGGCCCAGCCTGTCTTGCCCGCCGCTGCCCTCCA
>JBKEBR010000057.1:0-1941 GCA_047973285.1 Oscillospiraceae bacterium
CCCACACACAAATGGTAGCTTTCGCCCTTTGGCCCTGTAACCGGCTGGCTGTCAAACCGTTTTTGCACAACCCAGTTTTGGGGGCTTCGGCGGGCGGCCTTGTAAATTGCCGCCAGGTTTTTGGCTGAAATGGCCTCTTGAATGGAGATATCCTCACCCACCCGGCCCAGGGCCGGCTTGTATATCCAGCCCGGCTCCAATGGTTTGCCGGTGGGCGCCTTGGTGGTTGGCAGCAGGGCCTTCCAGGCGGGCAGTTCCACCCCAAGCCTGTCCCAAACAAGCGGCAGCCGTTTAGACTGGGTAAAAATAGCGGCGGGGTGGTTGCAGCTGGGTGTTTCTGTGTTGTAGTACCCTTGCCAGCTTGCCCGGCGGGGCAGGTTTGCAAGCCATTCCAAAGGGAAAAACCGCACAATGCCGCCCACCGGCCCCTGTGCGCCCTCAATCAGGCAGGTGGGGCGGTGGTTTTCCCACGCAAAATGGTTTGGCGCCGCGTATAGGGCGGCATAGCCGTTTTGTTCAAAATAGTCGCCCAAAAACTGCATCACCTGGCGGTCGTCGGCATAAGAGGTGGCGTGCACAAAGGCGATGCGCTTTCCGGGTTCAACCCGCTTTCCAAAGGCCTTTAGCAGTTGCTGCGCCGTGTTGCGGCGGGGGCCGTATTGTGGGAAGTAGCGCCGGGCTATTTGCGGCAGCACCGAGGCCTCGGCCAAGCCGCCCGGCACATCGCTGTTCACCTCTGAAACAGCCCACCCGGTGGTGGTGGGGTGAAAATCGAACCGCATCAGCCGCACATGCCCCTCGGGGCGGTAGCCCTCCATATTTTTAAGCGCACCGCGAATTTTGCGGGGGATGCCCAGCTGCTTGGCCAGGCCCTGCCGCTCGCACAGCGCCATTTCCATCTGCACAGTTTCCGCCGCCAGCTGCTCTGCCCAGGCTTCCAATTGGCGCGCCGTTGCGGTGTTCATCAACACAACATGCTCGGCCACGGTGTTTTGGTCTTCCACCTGCGGGTCCCACTTGTAAGCGCCAAAAATGGCTTCATAGCGGTAAGCAGAGTATTCCTCCCGGGGAATGCGCCCCAGCCGCAGCCCGCTCATTGCAGCACCCCCCAAAGGTTCCCGGCAAACCCCGGCAGGGAAGGGGCAACCGCCGCATACAGGGCGGCCGCCGCAAGCAGCAGGTACACAGTGCCCCAGACGGCAGAGCTTGCCACGGTGCTTGTGCTGTCATAGTCCACCGGGCGAGGCCGCTGGTAATAATTGTCCACCAAAAAGGCCAGCAGGGCCAGCGGCAAAACAGGCCAGGCGGCCCCCACATCTGCAAGGGTGGCGCCAAAGCTCATCCAGTCTCCGCCAGAGGCATAAGCCAGAATAAGCCCGCTTGCCAAAAGGTAGGCGCCAAAGCGAATGCCGCTGCCAAGGTTCCGCTCTACGGTAATGCGCTCCGATATACCGGTTGAAACGCGTAACAGCAGCGCAAGGGCCAGCCACGTGGCCAGCCCCAGCAAGCCGGCTATCAGCACCACCCACCAGCCGGGGCCGTCGCCGGTGTTGGCGCCCGCATAAATAAGCGCAATGCTTAAAAAGCTGCCTATGGCCGGCGGCAGGGCGGCCATGTTGTTCAGAAAAACCACATCGTATACAGAAAAAACATCCAAATAACGTTCAGTTAAAGATGTGCCCCCGTATACCCACGCGTAGCCAAGCAGCAGGTAAAACACAACCCAAATGCCCACCACGTCGTACGAAGCCATGCTTACAAGCACGGCAAAAACGATGAAAAAGGCGGCAAGCGGCAAAAGGGCAAGAGCAATGCGCCCGGCCCTTGCCCGCTGCGGCGGCCAGGCCTGCCGCAGCGGGCGGTACCATTTGTAAAAAAACCTTGCGGTAAGGTAGGCCGCGCCAAGAAAAAGGAAAATCTCGGTTTCATACCAGTACGAAA
>JBKEBR010000058.1:0-2468 GCA_047973285.1 Oscillospiraceae bacterium
AACGCGCCCCCCGCAACCGGCTGGAAACCCGCCTTACGCTGGTGCAGCGGGCCATTGTGGCCGTGGCTGTCTTTTTATTCGTCGCCATTATGCTGCTGCCCATGTGGAACGTGCTGGTGCTGTCTACCTCCACCGCGCTCGATGCCAGCGCCAGCGGCCTGAAGCTTTGGTGGAACGGCAGGTTTACCTTCGAAGGGTACAAGTACGTGTTCGAGGTAAGCAAGCTGGGCATTCCATTTTTAATCTCGCTGTATGTAACCACCGTGGGCACCGTTATTCAGGTGGTGCTGTCGGCCTTGGCCGGGTATGTGCTTATTCAGCGCGGCCTGCCGGGCAAACGGTTTATCACCTCCTTCATTATGCTTACCATGATGATTCCCGGCGACCTCACCCTTATCTCCATCTACCAGGTGAACAAGCAGTTCAGCCTGCTCAACAGCTACACCGGGCTTATTGTAAACGGCCTTATCTCGGGCTTCAGCATTCTGCTTATCCGCAATTACTTTTTGTCGGTGCCCGTCTCTCTGGCCGAATCGGCCCGGCTGGACGGCGCCTCCGAGCTGCGCATTTTTGCGGGCATGTACCTGCCCATTTCCATGCCCGGGGTGGCCACCATTTTCTTTATTGAATTTGTGGCCAAGTGGAACAGCATCACCATTCCCGCCACCATTATTACCGACCAAAGCAAGTTCACCCTGCCGCTTATGCTGCGCTCCATGATTCTGCAAAACAACGTGTCCATGTCGGGCGGCATGGTGGTGCCCCCCAACGCCATTATGGCGGCGGTGGTTATTTCCACCGTTCCGCTGCTGCTTATTTACATTTTTGCGCAGCGGTTTCTGCTGTCCGGCATGACGCTGGGGGCCACCAAGGAATAACCCCGGCGCCAAGGTGCCGCGGGGCAACAGCATGCTGTAACCCACCCTGCCGCGGCGCCGCGGCAGGGCCCTGTTCCGTATATTACCTGCGTAAGCGCCGCATAGCCCCGCCCGGCGGCGGCCTGTGTGGCCCAAAGCCCCGGTGCTTACCTGAAAGAAGCTGCGCATGATAAAAAAAATCTTTCTCGTATTCAAAACCCACTTTGATTTCGGCTTTACCAACCTTGCCCAAAAGGTGCTGGAGCAATACAGCGGCCAAATGCTGCAAGACATTATTCACGCCTGCGTAGACACGGCAGAGCTTGGCGGCGTGCGGTTTGTGTTTACCCTGCCCGCCTGGCCCCTGCAACAAATGCTGAACAGCGGCCAGCAAAAGCAAACGCTGGAGCGCCTTATTCGGCAGGGGCAGGTGGTGTGGCACGCGCTGCCCTTTACCTCCCACACCGACTTTGCGGGCATAGAGGACATGGTAGACGGCTTTAAGTATGCCCGCCGCCTTTCCGAAGCCTACGGCAAGCCGGTGCCGGTAAGCGCAAAGCTAACCGATGTGCCGGGCCACGGGCTTATTCTGCCCGCCCTGCTGGCCGGGGCCGGGGTAAAGTTTTTGCACCTTGGCTGCAACGAGTACGCCATGCCCCCCAGCGTGCCGCCGCTGTTTTTCTGGCAGGCGCCAGACGGCTCGCGGGTGCTTACCATGTATTATAAAGACGGCTACGGCGACGGGCTGCTGCTGCCCGAGGACTGGCCCTTCCCGGTGTGGATGGCCATGCTGCACACCCACGACAACAGCGGCCCCCAAAGCCCCGCCGAAATTCGCCGCCTGGTGGAGGAGGTGCAGGCAAAGGCCCCCGGGGTAGAGGTGGTAAGCGGCTCTATGGACGATTTTTACCGCGAGCTTGCCCAGTGCGACCTTTCGGGCCTGCCGGTGGTTACCCAAGATTTGGCCGACACCTGGATACACGGCATCGGCTCTTACCCCAAAGAGGTGGGCATGGTGCGCGCCGCCCGCAGGCAGCTTTTGTGGGCGGGGGCGGCGGCAGCCCTTTCGCAAACCGGGGCGGCCCCCCTTGCAAGGCCCGCGCTGGCCGCGGTGGGCGCCGGGACAGACGCAGCCTTTGAGCAGCTTGCCATGTTCGACGAGCACACCTGGGGCCTGGATGTAAAAACCTGGATGCAGCGCCCCCGCGTGTATGGCAAAAAAGAGTTTCTGGCCAAAAAAGAAACCGAAGAATACCGCTATATGGAGGCCTCCTGGCAGGAGCAGAAAAGCCGTGCCACCCAGGGCCTTGCCCTGGCCTCTAAAACCCTGTACGGCGCCATGGAGGGGCAGCAGCTTTCTGTGCTGAACCCCGGCGCGCAGCCATTTACCGGCTGGGCCGAGGTGGAGGGCGGGCAAATTGCCCTGCCCACCGTGCTGGTGTTTGGCAGGCCGCATGTGTTTGTGCAAAACCTGCCGCCGCTTTCGGTTACACCGCTTGCCCCGCCGCCCGCTGCCGCCGGGCCCGAGCTTGTGCAAAACGGCGAAGAGGCGGTGTTCCAAAACCACCGTTACCGGGTTTGCTTTTCGCCTGCAACCGGCCTTGTAAGCCA
>JBKEBR010000059.1:0-15075 GCA_047973285.1 Oscillospiraceae bacterium
CAGGCCATATTCCCCTTCCAGCAGGGTAGAAACCGGCACAATGCGGTTTTCATCGTACACAATGGCCTGTATAATACCGGCGCAGGCCGTGGCAATGCCATAGTAGGTGGCCCCTTTGCTGCGTATAATTTCCCACCCGGCCTTTGTGGTGCGTTCCTCCAGGGTGGCAAAGCTTATTTCCCTGGCAAGGCCGGGGTTGTCTTCCATTACGTTTTTCATGCTTTTGCCGCCCACCGTAACCAGCGACCAGGGCACCACCTGCGAGTCGCCATGCTCGCCCATTACAAAGGCGTTTACGCTGCGGGGGTCAATGTGAAACTGCTCGCCAATGTAAGACTTCAGGCGGGCAGAGTCCAGCGATGTTCCGGTGCCGATTACCTGGTTTTTGGGCAGCCTCGAAAGCTTGTACACAAAATATGAAATAATGTCCACCGGGTTTGAAATAACCACAAAGTGCCCGTTAAAGCCGCTTTTCATAATGGGGGAAACAATCTGCTCTATTATTTTGGCCGAACGGGGCAGGGTGTCCAGCCGGTTTTCGCCCTGCCGGGGCGCGGGGCCCGCCGTAAGCACAATAATATCGGCGTCGCCGCAGTCTTCATAGTTGCCGGTGGTAATTTTTACATTGTGGTTCAAAAAATCGATGGAGTGGCGCAGGTCGGTCATTTCGCCAATGGCCCGGTCTTTGTTGATGTCCACCAGCATCACTTCGTCGCAAACGCCCTGGGTAACCAGGCTGAAAGCGGTGGACGCGCCCACCATGCCAACCCCTATAATGGCTATTTTTCGTTTTTGCATTGCGTTCTCCCACCCTTTGGGCCCCGCAAGGGCGGCGGCCCGGCAAATTTTACACGTAAAAAGGCATCGGGGAAGCTATGCTTCCCCGACGCCTTTGTCGGCCTGCTGTTATACTAAAGAATATCCCGCGGGCGGTTTTTTGTCAATACCACACCAGGCCTATTGCGCCTCTTTGGCCTGCCACACATAGCAGGTCATGGAAAGGCTGCCCAGCACACAGTCCGGCGTCGAAATTTCCACCTCGTCGTCCGGCGCGCTGGCCCCCATGGCGTACAAAAGGGGCACATAATGCTCGAAGGTGGGAATGGCAAGCCTCGCCTCCTGCTCCATGCCGGGGAAGGTGGAAACCGCCCCAAAGTTGCGCTGTTTTACCGCGTTGGCAATGTATTTGTCAAACCGCCAGGCCCATTCGTAGCCGTCTTCCTTTTCAAAGTTTACCATGCGCAGGTTGTGCACCACATTGCCGCTGCCCAAAATCAGCACGCCCTGCTCCCGCAGCGAGGCAAGCAGCGAGCCAATTTCAGCGGCCTCTTTAAACGAGAGGTCCAAATTAATGCTCAGCTGGCAAACCGGAATGTCGGCGGCGGGGTACATGGTGTGCAGTACGCACCAGGCGCCATGGTCCAGCCCATAGTCGTTGTTCAGGGCACACCGGCTGCCAAGCAGCCCCTGTACCTGTTTGGCAAGCGCCGGGGCGCCGGGGGCGTTGTAGCTTATCTGGTACAATTCCCGGGGAAAGCCGTAAAAGTCGTAAATGGTTTTGGGGCTTTCGGTAGAGGCTGTAAAGGTACCGTGGCTCATCCAGTGGGCCGAAACCACCAAAATAGAGGTGGGTTTGGGTATTTTGGCGGCAATTTGCGCCCAGTTTTCGGTAAATTTGTTTTTTTCTAAAATATTCATGGGCGAACCATGGCCAATAAAAACAACCGGCATTTTATGCATGATAAAAACCCCTTTATTAAAATGTAAAAGCGAATTGCGTTCATGGGTACAGGGCCCATTATACAACATTGCGCGCCGGAAATAAAATACAGGGCGGCGGCAGTACAAAAAGCTTTCGGCAGGCCGCGCCGCTTACCTTTTTAACAGTGGTGCAAAAGGGGGCGGCCACACTTGCCATATTTAAAAATGTATGGGTAAGGGCAAGAGGCGGCAGCCAAAGCAGCGCACAAAGCCCTTTGCAGGCCGCGGGGTAACGCCAAGGTGCCGCCGGGGCAAAAAGCGCAAAGCGGGCAAAGCCTTACCCGCCGGGCAGCTGGCGGCGGTAGGCCGCCGGGCTTATGCCCATTTGCTTGTGAAAGCACTGGGAAAAATAACTGGTGGAGGAAAAGGAAAGCAGCTGGGCAATATGGGAAATGCTGTAGGCCGTGTCGCCAAGGTAGCGGCAGCTTTGCTGTATGCGCAGCCGGGTAAGGTAGTTGATGGGGGAAATGCCCACCTTTTTTTTAAACACATGGCAAAGGTAGTATTTGCCGCTTTGGGCGGCTTCGGCAAGGCTTTCCAGCGTAATATTTTCGGTGTAATGCTCGGCCATATACTGGGTTGCCAAATAAAAAAGCCGGTCGGCCTTTTTGGCAAGGGGGGCGTGCTCCCGCTGCTCTGCCTGGCGCAAAAGCGCCGCAACCAGCAGCTGCACATGTCCGCTTGCGGCAACCGGAAAAAAAGGCCCGTGCTGCCGCAGCTCCTGCTCTATGGCGGCAAGGTGGGGGTAAAGCTGCCGGCGGGCCTGCTCGCCGGTAAAAATGCAGCAGGGCTGCTGTGCCGGGCCCATCAGGTTTACGCCGCCTATTCCAAGCAAAAGGTATTCCGCAAAGGTGTTTGGCGCGGCCTGAAAGCGGTAGGGTGTGTGGGGGGCAATTGCCGCAAGGGTGTGGGCCGGGGCAGGGTGGGTTTTGCCCGCAACGGCTATTTGCCCCGCGCCCGCGGCAATGTAAAAAAGCTGGGTACAGCTTTGCACCCCTTCGGTGTCGGGGGCGCCGCCTTCCTGGCGCATGGCGGCAAAGCTTACCAGGGCAGGGTACAAAAAGGCCTGCCCGTACAGCTGGCCCGCATCGTATAAAAAGTTTTGCGCCTGGTTTTGCATAAAACACACCACCTTTTTCAAAACCGCCCGCCGGGGCAAAGGGGCTGTGCGGTTGTTTGCCGCAGGCAAAACCCCGGTAAAGGGCTGTAAAACAAGCAATTTCATCATACCATGTTTGGCCCCGAATGTATATTCATGACTATATCGGTGCAAAAAACACAAAAAACACGTATAGACATTCAAAAAGTGTATTTTTTGGCGCACTTAGATAGAAATGTTTGCATTATAGGGCATTTATTGTGTCATATTGTCTAAAAAAGCAATATATATAAAATAAGAGCAATATTTGTATTGTAAAATTTTGGCAAAAGTTGCATACTGTAAATGAAGAGTTGCTGTGCAACCCACTATTTTGCCGGTAATTCGAGGTTTTGCAAGGAAACACATTCGCATTTACTGAATTCAAGGAGGAGACAATGAAAAAGAAAATTATGTCTTTAGCACTTGCATTGGTTCTGGCGCTTAGCTTTGCAGCCTGCGGTGGCGCCGCAAGCAGCACGGCCACATCGGGCGCCGCTTCGGCTTCCGGCAGCACAGCCGCCGCCGACCTTGGCACCCCGGAAGACGGCGCCGAGCTGGTATACTGGACAATGTGGAACGAAGCAGAGCCCCAGGGCCAGGTAATTGCCGAGGCCATTGAGGCTTTCCAGGATGAAACCGGCGTAAAGGTGGACGTACAGTTCAACGGCCGCGACATTCGCAAAACACTTGAACCCGCCCTGGCGGCAGGGGAAACCATCGACGTATTTGACGAAGACATTGAACGTGTACTCAATGTTTGGGGCGATTACCTCCTCCCGCTGGACGACTATGTGGATGCCACCTACAGCAATACCGGTGGTGCCAGCTACCGCTCCACCATCAACGCAACCCTTATTAACCTGGCCGAAGAGCTGGGCGCCGCCAAAAACTTTGCCGACGGCGGCAAAATTCACAACATTCCTTACCAGCCCTCCACCTTCGTGGTTATGTACAACAAAGACCTGTTTGACGCGGCCGGTGTAACCACCTCGCCCAAAACCTGGGAAGAATTTTTGGATGTTTGCGCCAAGCTGAAGGCCTCCGGCGTAACCCCCATCACCGTAGACGACGCCTACATGGCCGCCTTGTTCGGCTACACGCTGGACCGCCTGGTGGGCAAAGACAAAACCAACGCCATGGTTACCAACCTTGACTTCAGCGACCCCGCCGTTCTGCGCGCCGCCGAGCTGTGGGAAGAAATGGTAAAAGAAGGCTATATCTCCTCCAAGGCCGCCACCAACATTTACCCCGCCGGCCAGGTGGATGAAATTGCCAAGGGCACCGTTGCCATGTACCTCAACGGCACCTGGCTGCCCAACGAAATTAAGGGCAACGCGCCCGACCTGAGCTGGGGCTCTTTTGCCTGGCCCGCCATTGACGCGGCAGGCGACGGCATTGAAGCCAACAACTTTGGTGCGCAGTCCTTCGGCATCAACAAAAACACCCAGTACCCCAACGCAGCCTTTGCGCTGGTTCGCTGGCTTACCGTTGGCGAATGGGACCAAAAGCTGGCCGACGAGAGCATGGGCGTGCCCATGGCAAACGACGCCGTTTGGCCCGAGCAGCTGGCCGAAGCCAAAGCGGTTATCGACTCTACCACCACCCGCCTGAACTGGGCCGTGGGCATGGAAGACGTGCCGGAAGTGAACGCCATGATTAAAGAAGGCTTTGCCAAGCTGGTAAGCGGCGATTACACTGCCCAGCAGTTTGCCGACGCGCTGGCCGGCCTTAAAAAGTAACAAAGCAACCGGGCCGCAGCGGCCTGTGCAACAGCAAAACGTGGCGGCAGCCCATAGACGCCGCCGCGTTTTGTTTATAAAGAAACCATACCTGGCAGGCATGGCGGCGGCCCCGCTTTGGGGGCCTTGCGTTATAACCCTTTTGCCGGCACAGGCAAAATGCCTGCTCGCGCCGCCGTACGCACCACACCATTGGCCTTGCGGCCGCGCACACGCACGCCACTACACCGTGGCGGCAAGAACCCGGGGCAGCCATCGGTGCAGGGGAAGGCGTTTTTGCAGGCGGCCTTGCGGCCGGTGCTGCAAGGCCTGCGCCCGCCGTTTATAAAAGCGGCGCTGGCAACGCCCGTAAAAGGGCCTGCCCTTGCCCTGCCCGGCTGTGTTTTTGGCAAAAAAGGGTTGCCCTTCCGCCGCCAAAGCGGTATTCTTAAATCATCCAAAACCTTTGCTCTGCACGTTGTTTATACAAGGGGGGCTACAGTTTGATAAAGCGAAAAAGCACCAAAATGATTGTTATCTTTCTTGCACCGGCACTTGTTTTGTACGCGCTGGTGTTTTTGTACCCGGTTTTGCGCACCGTTCTTATGAGTTTTTTTAAAATAGACGGCATTGCCGCGCCCTTTGCGGAATGGGGCTTTGCGGGCATCAACAACTATAAAACCATGCTGGGCTCCGGCATGTTCCGCACCGCCATGCTCAACATTACCAAAATATGGCTGGTGGGCGGCGTTGGCGTTATGCTGCTGGCCCTTATCTTTGCGGTTATTTTAACCAGCGGGGTGCGCTTCAAAGGCTTTTTCCGCTCGGTTATTTACCTGCCCAACGTAATCAGCGCCGTTGCCATGGGCACCATGTGGCTGAACTACGTGTACAATGTAGACTACGGCCTTTTCAACAACATCATCACCTTTTTTGGCGGCAAGCCGGTGAACTGGACGGCCCCCGGCATGCTGTTCTGGAGCATGCTCATTGCCTATTGCTTTGGCATGGTGGGCTACCACATGCTTATTTTCATCAGCGGCATCGAGCGCATCGGCCCCGATTTTTATGAGGCCGCCACCATAGAGGGCGCCAACGTTTTCCAGAAGTTTTTTTACATTACCCTGCCGCTTATCAAGGGGGTTATTCGCAGCAACCTGGTTATCTGGACGGTTTCCTGCGCGGGCTTCTTCGTGTGGGGCCAGCTGTTCAGCCCGGTAAACCTTTCCAACGACACGGTTACCCCCGTAAACTATATGTACGAGCTGGTGTTCGGCTCTTCCAGCGCGGCCACCACCGTGCGCGATATTGGCGGCGGCGCGGCCATTGGCGTTATTATGGCGGCCATGGTGGTGGTGGTGTTTTTTGCCACCAACCTGCTGGTGCGCAGCGATGATGTGGAATTGTAGGGGGGCAAAACAATGAAAAACAAACAAAAAGCCATAAAAGAGCCCTTCAGCCTTAAAAAAGAGCTTCGTTTAAGCCCCGGCTACCTGCTTTCCCTTGTGTGGGTGGTGTTTACGGTGGTGCTGGTGGGCTGGGTGCTGTTTGCCTCGCTTTCCACCTCGAATGAAATTTTCAGCGACCACATGTTTGCTTTCGAAAGCGGCTTTCATTTTGAAAACTACCAAAAGGCGTGGGACACCCAAAATGTAAGCGTGTTTTTTATGAACTCGCTTTTGTACACCGCCATCTCCTGCACCCTCATTATTCTGGTGGTGGCGCCCGCGGCCTATGTGCTCAGCCGGTTTAAGTTTAGGGGCAACATGCTCATTCAAAACCTTATTGCCACGGCGCTGGGCATTCCCGCTATTATGATTATTCTGCCGCTGTTCGGCGTCATCAGCCGCATGAAGCTTACCAATACCCGCCCCACCATTATTTTCCTGTACATTGCCATGAACGTGCCGTTCGCCATTTTCTTTTTGCTTACCTTTTTCAAAAACCTTTCCTTTACCTTCGAGGAAGCCGCCGCCATGGACGGCTGCGGCCCCATTACCACCTTCTGGCGCATTATGTTTCCCCTGGCGCAGCCGGGCATCATCACCGTTACCATCTTCAATTTCATCACCATTTGGAACGAGTATTTTATGTCGATGATCTTTGCCAACAAATCCAAAATACGCCCGGTGGCGGTGGGGCTGTACAACATGATCCAGTCCATGCGCTACACCGGCGACTGGGGCGGCATGTTTGCCAGCGTGGTTATTGTGTTTGCCCCCACCTTTGTTCTGTATATTTTCTTAAGTGAAAAAATTATTGCGGGCGTAACCGGCGGCGCCATTAAAGGCTAGGCGGCGCCGCACAAAGGCCCTGGCCCGCCATACCGGTGTGCTGTGTGTGCCAAAGCAAAAAGCACAGGCAAGCCTTTGCCGCGCCCCAAAATTTTTGAAAGTAAAAAACAGGCGGCAAGCAGGGTGCCTGCAAACCCCCGGGCGGCGCCTATGCGCCGCTGCCGCCGTTCATTAAAAACAAGCGAGGAATTTTGTATGCTTACCCTTACCACCCTTGCCTGCCCCGGCAGCCCTCTGCCGCAAAACAACCCCCTGCCTTTTTTTAAAGAGCCAAAGCGGGATGTGCCGGTGGCCGCCGACGCCAGCCTGCTGCCGCAGGATTTGGAGCTGCTGGGCCACGAAACCGCCCCCCGCTATTTGCCCTACCAACTGCAAGACAGCTACGCCCGCGCCAAAGAGCCCCGGGCGTTTAAGGCCATTGTGCTGGAAAACGAATATTTAAAGGCCACCTTTTTGCCGGAATACGGCGGCAGGCTGTATTCCCTGTACCACAAGGCCCTGGGGCGCGAACTGCTGTTTAAAAACCCGGTAATTCAGCCCGCCAACCTTGCCATCCTCGACGCCTGGATTTCGGGCGGCATTGAATGGAACGTGGGGCAGTACGGGCACGCCTTTACCACCAGCTCGCCGGTGCACTGCGCCGCCGTTGCGGGCGAGGGCGGCGAAGAGTTTCTGCGCATATATGAGTACGAGCGGGTGCACGGCATTTACTGGCAAATCGATTTTCATCTGCCGGCGGGCTGCCCTTTTTTAAAGGCCTACTTCCGCATTGTAAACGACAAAAACGAGGACACCTCGCTGTATTACTGGACCAACATTGCCGCGCAGGAGGGCCCCAAAACCCGCATTTTTTCGGGCACCGACCAAACCATTTACCTCGATATGGAAACCGACAAAATTGGCCGGGCGCCCATGCCCTACCTGCCCGCCATGCCAGACAAGGACGCCTCCTTCCCGCAAAACTTCCAGTACTCCAACGAGTATTTCTTCCAGCTGCCCCCCCAAGACCCCGCCCCCTGGGAGGCGGCGGTTTACCCCGAAAACTGGATGCTGTTTGAACGCTCTACCCCGGCGCTGCGCTACCGCAAAATGTTCTGCTGGGGTTCCCACGTGGGCGGCAACCGCTGGAAGGACTACCTTTCCGAGCCGGGCAAGGGCAGCTATGTGGAAATACAGGCGGGCCTTGCCCCCACCCAGCGCCACGGCCTGCGGCTGCCCGGCCACACCAGCGTAGAGTTTGTGCAGTGCTTTGGCGGCACCGCCTGCGACGCGGCCCCGCTGCTTGCCGAAGAGTGGCACCGGGCCCAGGGGCTTGTGTGGCAGCAGCTGGACAGCCTTATTCCCCCCGGCTTTATCAATGCCCAGCTGCAACAGCTTGGCAGCTATAAAAATAAGCAGCCCCATACAATGCTGTGCCTTGGCAGCGGCTTTGGCGCGCTGGAAAATGCCCGCAGGCAAAAGGCGGGGGAATACCCCGCCCCCGCCGGGCTGCCCTTTGGCGCGGAAAGCCTTGGCAAAGAGCAGCTGGCCTGGCTTGGCCTTTTAAACAACGGGGCCATGCCGCCGCAGCCGGTGGGGGAATACCCCGCCTCGTACATGGTGCAGCCCCAGTGGCGGCAGCTGCTGCTGCAAAGCCTGCAAACCCCGCAGGGGCAAAACTGGGTGGCCTACCTGCACTACGGCGTTATGCTGCTGGAGGAGGCCCAGTACCAGGAGGCGGAAACCGCCCTTGGCTATTCCATACAGCTTTGCCCAAACCCCGTTGCCTGCCGCAACCTTGCCTGGCTGGCCCAAAAGCAGCAAAATTTTGAAAAGGCGCAGCAGCTGTACCGGCAGGCGCTGGGGCTGCTGGCCCCCGAAGAGCAGGAGCCTGTGCTGCGGGAATATCTGGCCCTTTTGCTGGCGCAGGGGCAATACAAAGCCCTTTGGCAGGCCTACACCGAAGCCCCCGAAAAGGTACAGGCCGAGGAGCGCATTGCCCTGCTGGCCATGCAGGCGGCGCTGGAGCTTGGCAACCTTGCCTTTGTGGAGGAGGTGCTGCAGGGTGAATTTACCTATGTGCGCGAGCGCTCTACCGTGCTGCCCGATTCCTGGCTGCGGCTGCACCAAATACAAGAGCAGCAGGCAACCGGCCGCCAGTACACCCTGCTGGAAACAGAGGCAAAGCACCCCATTCCCGCCCGGCTGGATTTCAGAATGAAAAAGCCGGTGCTGCCCCCGGTGGAATAAACCGCCCCATGGCAAAAAATTGCTTTCAAAACGTGCGTTTCCGTGCTTTGGGGCGCGCGTTTTTGTTTGCCCTCAAAGCGGTTTTGGCGGCCGGCGGCCCCGGTATAACAGGCCTTTTGGCGGCGGGTTTTGCCTAAAAGCATAAAAGGGCAAAAAGTGAGGAAAACTGTCCAATTTACCGTATTGTAAAAAATATTTTACCACGGCATAATGAAAGCAGGTTCCTTTGCGGCGGCGCCCCGCCGGGCAGGCAGCGGTATGCGCGGGGCAGGGCAAGGAAAAGTGCTTATGTTCCGGCGCCCGGGCAAACAGCGGAGGAGGGCCGCGGTTTGCGGGGCACCGTGCGCCGCATTTGTGCACAGGTTTTAAAAGCGCAGCCGGGCTTTGCGCAAGGCAGGGGCGGCGGCGTGTTTCTTTAGGCCCTGTGGTTTTTTACCGGGCCATTCGGCAAGCAAAGAATTGGAGAGAAAAATGGAGAGAAGAGAAGCGGAACAAACCCTGCAAGAGGCCCTTGGCGGCTGGAATTTTGCGGGCGCCATTGCGGGGGCCCTGCGCTATGGGCAGGGGCACATCAACGATACCTTTTGCGTGTACACCCAAACCCCCGAGGGGGACTGCGCGCGCTATATTTTACAGCGCATCAACACCAACGTGTTTACAAACCCGCAAAAGCTGATGGAAAATATTGCCGGCATTACCGATTACCTGCGCGCCGCCGTTGCCGCCGAAGGCGGAGACCCGGACAGGGAAACCATGACGGTGCTGCGCACCAAAGAGGGCAAGCTGTTTTACACCGACGCCGAGGGCGGCGCGTGGCGCTGCTACCTGTTTGTAGAGGGCACGGTGTGCCTGCAAACCGTGCAAAACCCGAAGGACTTTTACCAGTCGGCCCGGGCGTTCGGCAAGTTCCAGCAGCGGCTGGCGGGCTACCCGGCGGCCACCCTGCACGAAACCATTGCCAATTTCCACAATACCCCAAAGCGCTACGAGGCGTTTGAAAAGGCCCTGGCGGAGGACGCCCTTGGCCGCGCCGCCGACGTACAGGCCGAAATAGAGTTTGTAAAGGCCCGGCGGCAAGATTGCGGCGTGCTGGCAGGCCTGCTTGAAAGCGGCCGGCTGCCCCTGCGGGTTACCCACAACGACACCAAGCTGAACAATGTGCTGATAGACAAGGCAACCGGCGAAGGTATCTGCGTCATCGACCTCGACACCGTTATGCCCGGCCTCTCCCTGTACGACTTTGGCGATTCCATAAGGTTTGGCGCCAACCACAGCGCCGAGGACGAGCAGGACCTTTCCAAGGTGAACTTCAGTTTTTCGCTGTACAAAACTTACACCGAAGGCTTTTTAAGCGAAGCGGGCAAGGCGCTTACCCCAAAAGAGCTGGAATGCCTGCCCTGGGGTGCCAAGCTGATGACCCTGGAGTGCGGCATTCGCTTTTTAACCGATTATCTGGTGGGGGACACCTACTTTAAAATTCATTACCCGCAGCAAAACGTTTACCGCTGCCGCACCCAGTTTAAGCTGGTGCAAGACATGGAGGCCCAGTGGCAGCCCATGCACGAGGCGGTGCAGCAGTTTTTGCGCTGATAGTCTCACCCATAAAAAGTCGGGCCCGCGGGCCCGGCTTTTTTGCGCGCAGGCGGGCGGCGCAGGCCGTTTTTAAAACCCGGGCCGCCCCACTGGTGGCAATTGCCCCCGCCCTGTGTTAAAATAATACAAAAGCGTGCGCGGCACAATGAAAAGGGGAAACGGCAACTTGGGGCAGAAAATATGTACGGTGGTTATTATAGACGGGCAGGGCGGTAAAATTGGCAGGCAGCTGGTAGAGGCCTTTTGCAGCAAGGCGCCCGGGGTGCGGCTTATAGCGGTGGGCACCAACGGCACAGCCACCGCCAATATGATCAAGGGCGGCGCAAAAGAGGCCGCCACCGGCGAAAATGCCGTGGCGGTGGCCTGCCGCCGGGCCGATATTATTGCCGGGCCCATCGGTATTGTGGTGGCCGACGCCCTGCTGGGCGAGGTAACCCCCGCCATGGCGGTGGCGGTGGGGCAAAGCGAGGCAAAAAAAATTCTTATCCCCATCGACAAGTGCGACAATGTGGTGGTGGGGGTGGGCAGCCGCCCCGTAACCGAGCTGATTCAAAAAGCGGTGGAGGCCATACAGGCCGCCATACAAGAGGCCCGGCAAGAGGTTTGACAAATACCCGCCCGCATAGTAGAATAAAGCCACGGCAGGCAGCAGCCTGGCGCCCTGCGGCAGCAGCCGCTTTTTTGCCCGTAAAACCAGCTTACAGCACAGATATCACGAAGGTATCAGCCCTTTGCAAAGGGCCGGTGCCTTTTTTGTTTGCCAAAAAAAAAGGAGGAAAAAATGAAAAATACCAAAAAGCTCGTCATTTCAGCCCTGTGCGTTGCCCTTGGGGTGGTGCTGCCGGTGGTGCTGCACGCGGTGCCAAACGCGGGCAGCGTATTGCTGCCCATGCACCTTCCGGTACTTTTGGGCGGCCTTATTTGCGGCCCTGTATATGGCCTGGCAATCGGGGCGTTAACGCCGCTGCTTTCCAGCCTTATCACCGGCATGCCCCCGGCGGCCTACCTGCCCAGCATGCTGTGCGAGCTGGCGGTGTACGGCCTTGTGGCGGGCCTGCTTATTCGGCTTATCAAAACCAAAAGCCAAACCGCCAATATTTACCTTGCCCTTATCGGGGCCATGCTGTGCGGCCGCCTTGTGTACGGCGCGCTCAACGCCCTTATTTTCCGCGCGGGGGATTATTCGCTGTCCCTCTGGCTCACCGGTGCCTTTGTAACCGCCCTGCCCGGCATTGTCATTCAGCTGGTGTTAATATCGCTGGTGGTGGTGGCCCTGCGCAAGGCAAAGCTTGCCCCTGCCGCCTAAGGCAGGCTGTTTGTAAAATGGGATGCAGCAGGCTGCCAAATTATATAAAAGCCTCCAAAGCAATTGCGCTTTGGGGGCTTTTGCGAAAGGCAGGTGGTATTGGTATCCGCATTAGGGCAGGCTATAAGGAACTTCACGCAGGGCGAAAAACGGGCTGCTGGCAAGCGTATATGAAACCCTCGCCTCGCTCTATCGGCCATTCCGCGTTCCCATCGGCAACGCCTTTCACCAGTTCTTTGACAGTTGCTGCTTTTTCTCTGCTTCTTCTGGGGCTATGCAGCGGTAAACTGCAGTGTCTTTTGCGGCCGCCGCAGAAAATTGAATTTCCAGGCGCTTCTGCCCAAACCATGCAGGCACAAGGATAACTACATAACCAATCCAACATTTCTTTTTCTCATAAATTTAACCAGTTTCTTGGTTCACTTCGGTTGCCAATCGTGAAAATAATAGTTACCTAAATAGTAAACGCCTATAACAAAGGCTAAAATAAGAATTATAGCAAATGGAATGAGTTGATTTGAAGCCCAAAAATCCAAATTCCATACATTAACAATTTCGCCGTTGCTTCCAACCCGCAGTTCAGGGTTTGCTAAAGACATAAACAGAAGGGCAATAAGCACAATAGCATCAAATGCTATTCCCGTGATTCCAATAACTAAATTTTTCTTTGTTTTTTTGGCCTCGTTATTGCCAATACGGGTTTCTAACGGCAGGTTCATATCTTCATTTTCTTTTAACAAATAATCTGTTGAAACATGAAATATATCACTTAATTTTATGATTATGGCCGTTTCAGGAATTGCATTTTCAGTTTCCCACCGTGAGACGGCTTGGCGAGATAGTCCAAGGGTATCTGCCAATTGCTCTTGTGAAATTTTTTGCTCTTTTCTCAACCTCTTAATTTTTTCTCCAGTTGTCAACTATATCACCTCCCGAAGCAAGGATAGCACCCAAAATGGAGATTTGTCTATCATGTCAACTTTGAATTGCCGCTATTTTAAGTTGCATTATAAAAATTCCATGGTTTTTCATATCATTTTTTTATTTCTGCCCCGCTTTTGCTTTGCCTTTATTTTTTGGCTTTGACTTGTGAGCGCATGCCGCCTAACCTTTCGCCGGTGCCGTTGGCAAAAACAGGCGTATTTTGCCGTTTGCCCGCAATGCCATTTGTTTTTTTACAGCCCTTGGCGCAGGGGCAAAGCCCAAAGGCCGGTTTTTGGGCGGGCTTTGCTTTCGGCGTGCCCTGTTTGTGCGCGCAATCAAAACGCCCCCAAAGCATCGCTTTGGGGGCGTTTCTGCAAACGGAAGGGGAGGAAAAGTTTTACACGTAAAGTGGCCTTACTTTGCGTGGCGTGCGTAAATGGCGGCAACCTCGTTCCAGTTAATTACGTTGAAAAAGGCGTTTACGTAGTCGGCACGCAGGTTTTTGTATTTCAGGTAATAGGCATGCTCCCAAACGTCAATGCCCAGAATGGGGGTCCAAACGCCCTCGCTTACCAGCAGCGGGTTGTCTTGGTTTGGGGTGGCGGAAACCTCCAGCTCACCGGCGGCGTTGGTGGAAAGCCAGCCCCAGCCGGAGCCAAACTGTGCAACCGCCGCATTGCTTATTTTTTCTTTAAAATCGGCAAAGCTACCAAAATGGGCCTTTATTTTATCGGCCAATTCGCCGGTGGGCTCGCCACCCGCGCCGGGGCCCATAGTGGAAAAATACAGGTTGTGGTTGTAAAACCCGCCGCCGTTGTTGCGCACAGCCGCCTGGGTGGTGGGCTCGGCACTCTTTTTCCAGCTGGAAAGTACATCCTCAATTTTTTTGCCTTCAATGCCTGCTTTTTCAGCGGCGGCATTCAGGTTTTTGGTATAGGTTGCATGGTGCTTGGAGTAATGGGTTTCCATGGTCAGCGCGTCAATGTGGGGCTCCAGCGCGTCAAAAGCATAGTTTAATTTTACTTGTTCAAACATAAATAATCTCTCCTTTTATAGTGGGGGTGCGGCCGGCAAAAGGGGGGCCTTTGGCTGTAAGGCAAGGCGGGCCGCCTATTACAAACGGCCAAACAGCAAAAAAAAAGAACATTTAAATGTTGTTTATATTGCTCTTTGGCAGTTAGCTTTTACTAACCAAAGTATACACCGGGCGGCTTGCTTTGTAAACACCAAAAGGGCATAAAAGCCCTAAGTTTGGCACTTTTTGGCAATGTGCTGTAAAAACCGCCCTCAAATTATACAAAATAAGTATAATTTGAGGGCGAAAGCTTTTGTTGGGTGGGTTTTAAGGGGGCTGCTGCGGCCCGCGGCCCTGAAAATAGTAAAAAAATGAAGCGCAAAAGCGCTTCATTTTTACCCGGTGGGGAATGCGGTTACTGCCAGCACAGCACAGAATTCCCCTCAAAATCTTTAAAATTGCCCGCCAAAATAGTTACCAGGTCTACCAGCGCGCCAAACCCAAAAATGCCAAGGGTAACCACCCAAACAATGCCGGTGCCCACCTTGCCCACATAAAACCGGTGCAGCCCAAGGCTGCCTAAAAACAGGCACAAAACCAGGGCAACGGTGCGGTTTTTGCCGCTGGCCGCCACCGGCGCACCAGGCTGCCCGGCGGCAGTTTGGGGCGGGCTGTGCACAGTGTTCATGTCCAATCCTCCTCGGGGCTGCTGCGGCGCACGCGGCACACCCGCCGGCACGCCGCCCGTATAACAAGCGTTCCAATAAACAATTTTTTGGCAGGGCCGCGCAGGGGCTGTGGGCGGGCCTTGCCGGTATGGTTCACAGGGCAGGGTAAAGTACAGGCAAGCCCCGCGCCGCTGCAAATGCGTATTTTTAAAAAATGCGGCGGGCCCTGTAAAGGCGGCGCCCTTTGGCGGCAGGCGTTGCGTTTGTTTTTATTATTATAGAATGAAAAAAGGTTTTGTTCAAGAAGTATGGGGGAATATTTGGCGTTTTGCCGGGGCTTTGCCGCAAAAAGGGGCAGGCTTTGTGGTATAATAAGCAAAAAACTGCTTTGGCGCTGCCGCTGCCCCGTGCAAACGGCGCCGCGAA
>JBKEBR010000060.1:0-7183 GCA_047973285.1 Oscillospiraceae bacterium
CAGCGGGTGCCAATGTCATACATCTGCATAATGTCGGGGCCGTCGCCCTTGCTGGTAGAGCGCAGCTTGGTAATGGCGTCGTCGTAGGTACCCTGGTACTGGGCCTCTACCTCTACCTTGTCCTGCGAGGCATTGTAGCTGTCCACCAGGGCGTTCAGGGCTGTTTCGTTCACGCCGCCCATTGAATGCCAGAAAACAATTTTCACCTTGCCGCCGCTGGTATCAATGTCAATTTGCGGGCCCTCCTTAACCGCGCTGGAAGCGCCGCCCGAAGCCGCCTGGGATGCAGAGCTGCTGCTTGTTCCGCCACAGGCGGCAAGCACGGCCACCAGCAATACGCAGGCCGTTAACATGGCAAACAGTTTCTTCTTCATTCTCAAACTCCTCTCAAGTTTCGTGAATATAAATATCAGCATTCTCCATACAAATGCTGCTATCACCAAAGCAGATGGTTCCAGTTTTAGCTAACCCTTTACGCCGCCCGCCGTCATGCCCTTTACCAGGTACCGCTGGCCGAAAATGAATACAAAAATTACCGGCACCAATATAATTACCGCCCCCGCCAGCACCACGCTGTAATCGGTTGCCTCGGCGTTTTTCAGCATATCCATGCCTATTTGCACGGTGCGCATGTTTTGGGTGTTGGTAACCAAAAGGGGCCACAAAAACTGGTTGTAGGTTTGAATAAACACATACACCCCAAGGGCCGCCACCGACGGAATGGAAATGGGCATGGCAATGCGCAGCAAAAACCGCAATTCGCTGCACCCCTCTAAAAGCGAGGCCTCTTTAATTTCCTTGGGAATGGTTAAAAACGACTGCCGCATTAAGAAAATGCCCATGGCCGAGGTGAGGTAGGGCAGCACCAGGGCAAAGTAGGTGTCGTTCAGCCGCCACTGGGAAATGGTGAGGTAGTTGGAAATAATAATGGCGTCCGCCGGAATCATCATGGTGGAAAGCACCACCATGAACAAAATTTTGCGCCCTTTGAACTGGAAAAACGAAAAGCTGTAGGCCGCCATGCTGCAGGTAATAACCTGCCCCGCAATAACCACCCCGCACACCAGAAAGCTGTTGGCCATAAAGCGGAAAATTGGCACCGAGGCCAGCACCTTTTGGTAGGCGTTGGAGGTGGGCATGCTGGGCAAAAAGTGCGGCGGAATGGAGGCCAGCTCGGAGGCCGACATAAAGCTGAGCGAAAGCCCCAGCAGCACCGGGGAAATAATAAGCAGCCCCACCAGCAGCTTGCCTGCAAACGAAAGTGCCCTGCCCGATTTTCTGATAGCCCTCATTGGTAATACACCACCTTATCTTCGGTTGCGAACTGAACAATGGTAATACACAGAATAATAAGGAACAGCAGCACCGACTGGGCAAAGGCTGTTTCGTAGCGGGAATTGCGAATGGCCGACATGTAAATGTTGTACACCAGCACGTTGGTGGTGTAGCTTGGCCCCCCTTGAGTTAACAGGCGAATTTGGGCAAAGGCCTGGAAGGAGGACACAAGGTTTAAAAATACCACAAAGAAAATTTGGGGCGAGGCAATGGGGGTTACAATGCGGAACAGGCGGGTAAAGTACCCCGCGCCGTCTATGCGGGCGCTTTCCACCACGTCGTCGGGCACGTTACGAAAGCCGGTAAGCAAAAAGATAAAGGTTGCGCCAACCGAAAGCCACACCGTTACAAAGGCAACCGCCCATATAGCGTATTTTTCATCCAGCAGCCAGCGTATTTCGCTGTTCAGCAGGTGGTTGATAATGCCGTTTTTGCCCGGCGACATCAGCACCGCCCAAATAACCGCCGCGGGGGCCGAGGCCACCGCCATGGGCAGCGAGTACATTACCTCGTACACCCGGCTGCCCCTGAAGCGCTCGGTGGCCATGGCCGCCAGAAAATAGCCGATCAGCAGGGTGGGAATGGCCACCATGGGGGCAAACATGGCGGTGCGCAGCAGGCTGTTTAAAAACTGGCTGTTGGCAAACAGGCGAATGTAATTGTCAAACCCCACAAACTCTACCGGGCTGCCGCGGGAATCGGTAAGGGTAAAGGAAAACAGAAAGGTTTTGGCAAAGGGGTAAAACACAAACAGGCCAAACAAAATAAGCGAGGGAAGCAAAAACAGGTAGGGTGTTGCTTTGCGCATGCTGGCACCCTTTGGGGCTTTCATCTCTCTGCTCTTCATTCCTTTTCCCCTTTCAACTGGCTGCTCATCACCTCGGCCAACAGGTCGGGGTAGTTGGTAATAATGCTGTCGGCCCTTTGGGCCAGGCAAAACCGCATATCCTCGGGGGTGTTCACCGTCCAGGTGTTTATTTTTTTGCCCGCCGCGTGGGCCAGCGTGGCCAGCTGCGGCTGCAGCATCAGGCAGGAATACCGCGGGTGCAGCGCGTTTATATTGTATTTAACGGCTGTCTGCTCCATGTCCAGCAGCGGGTAGCCATACAAAAGCCCCACCTCTATCTCGGGGGCTATGGTGCGGCACTTTGCCATAGAGGGGTGGTTGAAGGAGGAGAGAAACACCCTGCTTTCCAGCCCCGCCTTGCGAATGCGCCCCACCACAATTTCTTCTATATCCTTGTAAAAAACATCGTAATTTTTAATTTCAAGGTTCAGCACCAGGCCCGAATCGGCCACAATTTGCAGCAGCTCGTCCAGGTGCAGCATTTGCTGGCCCGCAAATTCGGGGGCAAACCAGGCGCCGCAGTCCAGCCCTCGCAGCTGGCTGAAGGTATAGTCCCCCACCACGCCCTTGCCGGTGGTGGTGCGGGCAAGGGCCGTGTCGTGAACAATCACCGGCTCGCCGTCTGCCGAAAGCTGCACGTCCGATTCAAAGCCGTCGCAGCCCTGCACACCCACCGCCGCCTCAAAGGCCGCCCGGGTATTTTCGGGGTATTTGCCGCTGAACCCCCGGTGCGCCAAATTCAAGGTTTTTTTCATAACGCATCCTCCCAAGGAACTTTTGTATTTCGCAGCCGTTCTTAATTCAAATGTACGGCGCCGGGGCTTGCCCGCGGCCATACAAAGGCGCCGCCGCGCCCGGCCAATTGCCACCGGGGTTTCGGCGGGGCCAAACCCGCCATGCCTTTGGCTTAAACCGGTATGCCCGCCTTGCCGCACAGCGCAAAAACGGCAAACCTACAGCTCTTCCAGGTAATTAACCCCCGGCGCCTTCGCCAGTATCTGCACCATGTCCTCGTGCACCCTTTTCAGGTTGCTTTTTACCGAAACAAAGGCGGTTAAATCATCCTTGCTTTTCATTTTGTTCTTAATAACCTGTATGTCCTCCACCTCAAAATCGTGCTCGCGGGCATAGGCTATAAATTCACTGAAACGGTGGTCGCCGCCGTATTCAATGTACAAATCTATTCCGCGGGCATTGCGCCGTATCACACTGTCGGTGCGCTGCATTACCGTAATAATTAAAAAGGTGGCAAGGCCGCCCACAAGGGCCCCTTCGTAAAAACCCACCCCAATGGCAAGCCCGCCGCAGGCGGCGGCCCAAAGGCCCGCCGCGGTGGTAATGCCCTTTACCTGGCGGCGCCCGGTAAGAATAATGGTGCCCGCCCCCAAAAAGCCAATGCCGCTGATAACCTGCGAGCCCATACGCACCGGGTCCGACACTTGAAAATATTGAAAAACATACTGGTTGGTCATCATAACCAGGGCCGAGCCAAGGCACACCAGCATGTAGGTTCTGAACCCGGCGGGCCGGTTTTTGCGCCCTCTTTCCATGCCCAGCACCGCCCCCAAAAGCACCGCAAGCAGGGTACGCACCACAATAGAAAGCATATTTATTTCGCGCAGGTAGTCCATTCTATATCCTCCGTTCAGGCACAGAGGCTACATCCATATAAAAAACAAACGCAAAAAATAAACCGATGCCCGGCCCGCCTTTGCATGCCTGCTTTTCTCTTTTCTCTCGCACAGCAGCTGGCAATTGCCGGTAATCATTATTTTTTGCGATACTGGTTGTATTTATAAACCTTGCGCCAAGTTTCTTTGTGTACATTATAGCCTATTTTTTTGCACTTGTAAAACACTTTTTTGTGTTAAAAATATAACATATTTTCTGTGTTCACGGCATTTTTTCTTTTTAGGCTGTTTTGGGGCCCAAACAGCGGTTTCAGGCGGCAGGGGGCAAAACCGCAAATTTGCCAAACCCCCGCGCATTGCTGTTGACAAACCCGCAAAACGGGGGTATAGTAGATACATAGAACACCCCCACCGGGGTGTGGGTATTTACCGAAAGCAAAGTGAGGCATTGTATGCGCCAGAAATTTACGGTAACAGGCATGACCTGCTCGGCCTGTGCCGCCACCATAGAGCGGCAGGTTAAAAAAATAGAAGGGGTGGAGCAGGCCAACGTAAACCTGCTTGCCAACAACCTTGTGGTAGAGTACGACGATGCCAAAACCGGCGACAGCGCCATTATTCAAAAAGTGGTGGACGCCGGCTACGGCGCCGTAACCGCCGGGGCTGCCAAAACGGCCGCCGCCCAAAAGGGCGAAGACCCCATTAAGCTGGAAATGAAGCACATGAAAACCCGGCTAATTGTTTCGCTGGTTTTCTGGCTCCCCCTTATGTACCTTGCCATGCACCACATGCTGAACATGTGGATAGGCCTGCCGGTGCCGGGCTTCATCAAAACCGCTTTTCACGGCACCGCCAACGCGGGCTCGTTTATTGTAACCCAGTTTATGCTGGTGCTGCCCATTGTGGTGGTAAACCGGGCCTACTTTATAAACGGTTTTAAAAACCTGTGGCGCCGCTCGCCCAATATGGACTCGCTGATTGCCATTGGCTCCACCGCCGCTTTGGTATACGGGGTGTACGCCATGTACCGCATTCTGTATGCCCTCGGCGCGGGCGACGCCTCGGTGATCAACCATTTTTTGGAGGACATCTACATTGAATCGGCCGGCACCATTCTGGCGCTCATCACCCTTGGCAAGTACCTTGAGGCCCGCTCCAAGGGCAAAACCTCCGACGCCATCAGCAAGCTGATGGACCTTGCCCCCAAAACCGCCAGCGTAGAGCGGGCCGGGCAGGAGCTGGAAATTCCCATTGAAGAGGTGCAAGTGGGCGATGTTGTGCTGGTGCGCCCCGGCAAAAGCATTCCGGTAGACGGGGTTGTTACCGAGGGCAGCACGGCGGTAGACCAATCGGCCCTCACCGGCGAGAGCATTCCGGTGGAAAAGCACCCCGGCGACAAGGTTATTGGCGCCTCGGTAAACAAAACCGGCTTCTTTAAATTCCGGGCCGAAAAGGTTGGGGCCGACACCACCCTGGCCCAAATTATCAACCTTGTGGAGGAAGCCAACTCCTCCAAGGCGCCCATTGCCAAGTTGGCCGACAAAATAAGCGGTATTTTTGTGCCGGTGGTTATCTCCATTGCGCTGGTGGCGGCGGTGGTTTGGCTGCTGCTGGGCCACAGCTTTGAATTTTCCCTTTCCATTGCCATTGCGGTGCTGGTTATCTCCTGCCCCTGCGCGCTGGGCCTTGCCACCCCGGTGGCCATTATGGTGGGCACCGGCAAGGGCGCGGGCAACGGCATTTTGTACAAAAACGCCGAAGCGCTGGAGCTGCTGCAAAGCATTAAAACCGTTGTGCTGGACAAAACCGGCACCATTACCGAAGGCAAGCCCAAGGTAACCGATGTGGTAACCAGCGGCCTGCCCGAGCAGGAACTGCTGGCCATTGCCGCCGCCATTGAAAAGCCGTCGGAGCATCCCCTTTCCGAGGCGGTGGTGGAATACGCCCAGCAAAACCACATTGCGGTGCAGCCCGCTGCCAGCTTCCGCTCACTTCCCGGCCGGGGGGTTGCCGCTGAAATTGACGGCGCCGCCTACCTTGCGGGCAACCTGGCCCTGATGCAGGAGAGCAAGGTAAACATAGCCGCCCTTGCCGAAAAGGGCGAGGCCTTTGCCGCCGAGGCGAAAACCCCGCTGTACTTTGCCAGGGGCAGCCAGCCCCTTGGGGTAATAGCGGTGGCCGACACCATTAAACCCACCAGCAGGCAGGCCATTAACGAATTTAAGGCCATGGGCATTGACGTGGTAATGCTTACCGGCGACAATGCCAAAACCGCCGAGGCCATTCGGCAGCAAACCGGCATTAACCGCGTGGTGGCCGAGGTAATGCCGCAAGACAAAGAGAACGAGGTACAGCGCCTGCAGCAGCAGGGCCAAAAGGTTGCCATGATAGGCGATGGCATTAACGACGCCCCCGCCCTGGCCCGGGCCGACGTTGGCATAGCCATTGGCGCGGGCACCGACATTGCCATTGAATCGGCCGATGTTGTGCTGATGAAAAGCGATTTGCTGGACGCCGTAACCGCCGTGCAGCTTAGCCGCGCCACCCTGCGCAACATAAAGGAAAACCTGTTCTGGGCCTTTTTCTATAACGTAATTGGCATTCCGCTTGCGGCGGGCGTATTTTACGGCATTAGCGGCGGGTGGACCTTGAGCCCCATGTTTGCCGCCGCCGCCATGAGTTTGAGCTCGGTATGTGTTGTAACCAACGCGCTTCGGCTTCGCTTTTTCAAGCCGAAGCGGCTGGCCAAATAAAATAAACCTGTATTTCAACCAACCCTTAAAGGAGACATTGCTATGAAAAAGATAGTGAACATTGAAGGCATGAGCTGCGAGCATTGCAAGGCCCATGTGGAAAAAGAGCTGAACGCCCTGCCCGGCGTGCAGGCCAAGGTAGAACTGAAAAAGAACCGCGCCATTGTAAAAAGCAAAGAGGACGTAAGCGACGAAGCGCTGCGCGGCGCCGTAGACGAGGCGGGCTACACCGTTGTTTCCATTACCGAATAACCCCGTTTTTCACACAGCCGCGGCGCCTGCCTGCCGCCTTTTTAAAGGAGAATTTGTATGCTTGCCGACAAAGACAAGGTAACCCGCCTGCTGAAAACGGCCCGGGGCCAACTGGACGGCCTGCTGAAAATGGTGGAGGAAGACCGTTACTGTGTGGATATTTCCAACCAGCTAATGGCCACCCAGGCCATTTTAATAAAGGTGAACTCCGAAATTATGAATGACCACCTGGGCCACTGAGTGGAAAACGCACTTGGCGGCGAAGACGCCCACCAGAAAATTCAGGAAATTATGGGACTAGTGGACAAGCTTTCGAAATAAGCGCCGCCCTGACGCACAGGCTAGCCCCTCTTTACAGCACAAAA
>JBKEBR010000061.1:0-9762 GCA_047973285.1 Oscillospiraceae bacterium
CAATCAAGCCCAGCTGAATTTTGGTGGCCTTGGCAGGAATAACCACTTCCTTCAGCTGTTTGCCCTCCTCTGTAAAATCTAAGATGGTAGTTTCGTACCACTGAAAATATTTTTCATCGGTTTCCGCCAGCGTTTGGTTCCCGGCGGGGGTACCGCCCCCCGAGGTGGGGTTTTCCTGTTGTTTGCATCCGCCGGCCAGGGCCACCGCCGCAAGCAGGCCCAGCAAAAGAACAAAAGACAATACACGTTTCATAAACAAATTCTCCTTTAAATTTATACCTTGCATTTTATTCAAGCGGGGGCCCTTCGGCAAAAGAAGGCCCTTTGCGGTACCAAAGCTTTTCCGCGCCCGGGCAGCGCAGCGCCAAAAAAGGCCGTTTTGTATAAAACAGGTTTACCCAAACAGCGATTTAAAGCTCAAAATAATTTGATAAATATCCCCTACAATCGGCAGGTCTTTAAGCTCTGAGTGTACGAAATTTGCATACGAAACGGCGTTCACATAGTCCAGCATATCCACACATTCGGCCCTGCCCGTGGCCGTGTAGGTGGTTTCCCCCGGAAGGCCGAAAAATTTGAAGAAACCACCCATGGGCACCTTAAAGGTGGCCTGTATTTTTACCTCAATATGCCGTTTTGCAAAGCTGTCTGTTACAACGGTTGCCTCTACCACCTGGCCGGTTGGCGACATGAGGGAACGGCTGGTCATCAGGTGCTCGGCATAATTTTGCGCCCGGTTGGCGTTGGTGCTTTTTTGCCCGTCGCCAAAATTGCGGAACAGCCCGGTGGAGCTGAAAATTTTGTTGGTGTTTAGAATATCGTCCCGGCTTACCTTGCCGGTGGTGGGCTCTACCTCCAGGTAAGGGTACAGCCTGCCAATGCGGACCGCGGCCTGGTTTGCCAGCACCTGCACCTGGTATTTTTGAAACATAACCAGCATAAAACCAATGAGAATAGCCACCACAAAGGTAATTAGCACAATAATATAGGTGGCCTCAATTAAAACAAACCCGCCCTGCTCGTTTTTTCGCCGTGTCATGTGGCTTTCTCCTCTTGTGTTTTATTGGCCCGGGCAAAGCAGCCGCCCCGCGGCCGGAATATGGCCGTTACACCACCTGAAAGGTGAAGCGTTCGTTGGAAAGCATAAGCTCTGCACCGTTTTGCAGCGGCACCCGGGTGTTGTTGGTAAGCATTTGCCCACCCATATAGGTGTGGTTGGTGGAATTGTTGTCTACCACATAGCAGGTGCCGTTTTCAACCAGCAGGTCGGCATGGCCGCGGCTGACGGTTGCATTGTTGGTAATACAGTAATCCACATAGCTGGCGTCCTTCCCAAGGCGGAAGGGCGATTTGTTGATTTCAATTTTTTCCCCGGTTTTTTCGCGGGTTAATACAAACCTTGGCTGTGCGGCGGGCGCCGCGGCAGAATCAGACAAAACCGTAGTGGCATCTGCGCTTTGGTCTAAAACCATTGTGTTGCCGAAGGCCCCGCCCTGCGAAGAGGCGGGCGCGCTGCGGGTTGGGGGCACCACGGCGGGCGCCGGGGCCGGCTGCGCCGGCGGGGCCTGCGGTACGGGCGCCTGCACCACAAGGGCGGGGCCGCCCTGCGGCGGGGCCGCGGGCGGGGCGCTTACCGAGGGCGGCGCCTGGTTTGGTATGGCAAAGTTTACCGGGGGCGCAGCGGGCGGCGCCTTTGGCTTGGCTGCTTTTTTGCCGCCGAAAAGGGAGGAAAACAGCCCCTTTTTAGGAGGGGGGGACGGGGCGGCAGCAGGCGGCGGGGCCGCAGGCACAGCCGGGGCCACCGGTGCAGCAGCGGCGGGCTGTGGAGCGGGGGCGGCGGGGGCCACCGGCGGGGCAGCAGCCACCGGGGCTTTGGGGGCCTCGGCCTGCCGCAGCTGCTGCAGCAGGGTATGGAAAGCCGCCAAAGAAAAAGAGCTTTCGTTGCAAAGGTTTAAAATACGGCTCACATAGGCCGTGTCCTCGTTTTGGTCAAACACCGCGCCCATTAAAATTTGCTTCACAAAGTCTGAAAGTTTGGGGTTTATATGGCCGGGGGTTTCCAGCGGAAAGTACAGCATTTCGGCTTTGCCGGTGCCTATTTCCACAAAAATAAGGTCTTTTTGCAGGGCAAAATCATCCAACCGAAGCATATATTCCTCGGCGCTTTGCAAAGCGGCAGCAATGGAGGACATTGAGGTTAAAAACCGTTTTTTGCCAATGCTGCCCGCATAGTAAGACTCGAGGGTTACCTTGGAGGTAATGTTATACCGCAGAAAAACGGTGTTTTCCTTTTGCACAAAAACGGGGGCAATTACACCCTCCAGCTTGTTGTTGGAGAGCATTTCCAGCGCAATGCCGTCCAGCTGCTCCGGCGGCTCCAGCTGATACACAAGAAAAGAACTGAAATCTTGGTTTTCAAATATTATTTTTCCCATTTTTGTCGCCATTCCCCTACAATTTTTTCCTGTTGGCGAGCGCCGGTAGCGCACCGCCAATATAAATTAAAACCCGTTTGGGCCCATGTTACACTTCGTTTACCAAAAAGTAGAAAATATCCCAGCCTCTGCCGGTGTTTACCCAGCAGGTGCCGCCGCTGTTGAAATACCGGGCGTCCTGAAAGGTGTAGTCTACCAGCAGCTGGTTGCCTGTATTTATAAAGCCCCACTTGCCGTTTTGGCACACGGCCGCATAGCCGTTTGAAAAGGAGCGGGCCGCCTCATATTGCGGTTCTATCACAACGGTGCCGCCGGCGTCTACAAAGCCCCATTTGCCGTTTTTTTCAAAGGCGGCAATGCCGTCGGCATAAAACGGGTCGATGGCATTGCAGGTAAAGGTGGAAACCGCCTCGAATGTTTCGGGGTTGTACAGACCGTACACCCCGTTTTTCATGGCGGGGAAAGAGGCAAACTGGCTGTAGCAGCCCACAAAGTCCAGCACCACATCCTCAAACTCTGTTTGTGCCACAACATTGCCCGCCGTGTCTACCACGCTCCACTGCCCGTTTTTTTGCACCATGGCGTTGCCCCGCAGCATGGTGCCCGCAAAGTTGTAGCCGCCGTGCCGCTCGGCGCCGGAGGCATCGATATAGGCATAGCCCTCTTTGGTTTCCACCGGCAAAAGGCCGTTGTTGTAAATGCCGGCAGAAAGGTAGCGGTTGTCCAAAATAACCTGGGCCGTGCCCTCGCCGTTTATTAAAATGGTTTCATCGGCTGTTTTTACCATGGCAAGGTTGTTAAAAAGCGGGCCCGCATAGGTGTATTGGTTGCGCAGCAGGGTTTTGCCGTTGGCCGTTACATAGCCATAGGTTGTGTCGCTTTCCACGGCGCTTGCAAGGGAAAACCACTCCCCCACGCTGGAAAAACGAACACCCTTCAGCTTATAGGCATATTGCACGGCCTGCCAAAGCCCGGCCAGCTTTTCGGTTTGAATGTCCTTGGCCTCGGCACGCCGCAAAAACACTATGGTTTTTTCCGTGTCCTTCAGCTGGTTGTACTGAAAGGAAGCCGCCAGCTCATACCCCTCCGGCGCACTGGGGTACATACTGATGAAGGTATCGATGGCCGACACAATTTCGCGGCGCAGAGAGCTGTACCCGTTTTGCCCGTACAGCAGAAGGTAAGCTTCTAGCTGGTACAGCCGAACCTCTTTTTCCTCTTTAATGGAAAGGATGTCGCCGCATTCATCAATTGCCTTTTGGTACAGGCCTGCCTCCACGTACGCGTGCGCCTGCGAAATTTGGCTTTGTATGCCAAAGGTTTCGCGCCCTACGCTTTTTACAAAGGTATACCAGCCCAGCAGCTGAAACAAAATGAGAACCGCCACCAAAGCCGTTTTATAATTTTTCATGCAGGCTATCTCACCTTTCTATGCAGCAAGCCGCTGCCTGTTGCTGTACAAAACCGTTTTCAGGCGCCCAGGCCCACCGTAAGCAAAAAGCCAATAAAGATGAACGGGGCAAACGGAATTGCGTATTTGCGCCCCTTTTTTAATACAAGTAAGAAAAAGAGCGCCGCAAAAAACGAAAGAAACACCGAATACAGAAGAATGGAAAAAATACTGATAAACCCAAGGCAGTAGCCGGTGGCGGCCAGCAACTTAACATCGCCCAGGCCAAGGCCCCCGCCCACAATTTTAGAAAGAAGAAACAGGGCCCCCAGCACAACCAGAAAGCAGGCCGCCGCCTGGATAACCCCCTGCGGGAAAAACCCGGGGATGAAAACCGAATTTAACGCCAACACAATGGTTTGCAGCCCCAGGGTGCCAAAAAAAAGCTCGTTGGGCACAATATGGTTTTTAAGGTCTACCCCCGCCCCAAAGGCAAGGGCTATATACACAATGCCGTGGCTGGCCCAGGTTAAAGGGTGGCCCGCCCCGGAATATAATTTCCAAAAGAGAAAGCATGCGCCGCCAAACACAGCGCACAGGTACATAAGCAGCCCTGTAAGGCCAAAGGCAACCCATTCCTTTTCCTCCGGCTCGGCCTGCTGCTCAGAGGAGGCCTGCTTTTTTTGTTTTTCTGCCTGCCGTTTAAGGCGGGCAAGCCCGCTTTTGCAAACCGGCGCGAATACCGCAGGCACATACTGCGGCAAAACAAGCTGCCGAAAACACAGGTAAAGATATGCGAAAAAGGTAACCAGCAGGGCCAGCAGTACATATACAAGTATTTCCAGTTTTCTTCACTCCCACTTTATATAGGGCAAAATTGCGGCCAAAGCATACGCCGCCCACCGGCCGGCAAAAAGGGTTTCAGCAGCGGCCGGCCCAGCCGGCCGCTGCTGAAAAGGACATGTCAGGAGTTCAGCACGCCGTCTACGTCTTCATTGATAGAGCCGAAAATGCGCTGTACAAGGCTGGTGAGCTGGTCGCGGAAAATGATAACAAGGCCGATTACAACCACCAAAATAAGAATGATGGCAATAATATTCGTGTCGCCCCGCTCGCTCGTCAGCACCTCAGCCGCCCGGTTTTGAACCGAGAGCTTTGCGCGCAAAAGAGCACTGTCGATTTTGCGTTTGAGTTTTTTCACAATAATTCCTCCAGACAAATTATATTTATACCGCCCTTTTTAAAAGAGCTGATACAACAATTTAAAACGGCCTTCTCTTTGTTACATGTTGATGCTTGTAATAATGGGTACAATTACAATAATGAGAATGCCAATGAACATGAGGCCAATGGGCATCATCAGCTTGCTGGCGGCCAGCTCGCCCTTTTTGAGAATGTACTGCCGCTTTTTTTCCCATATTTCTTTCGACTGCTGGGAAAGAATAAGCGCCAGGTCGGCGGTGCCTTTGCTGAGATTTTGGGTAAGCATGGAGATGAATTTGCGTATTTCCTGCACCCCGCATAAAATGCCGAAATGGTAGTACGCGTCGCCCTCCGACTTGCCATTGTCAATTTCATCGGTGGTGCTCCGCATCAGAATATAAATTTCATCTTCAGAGGAAAAGGCGATGGTTTTCCAGGCTTCTCGCAGCATCATGCCGGAATTGATAAGCAGCGCCAACTTGGACACCACCTCGGGAAACTGCCCCATATAGCGGTCGCTTTGCTTTTTAAGCTTGCTGTTCATAAGGGTGGCGTAGTAATAAAACACCACACCGGCGGCGGCAGCCACCAAAAGGGCAATGAGGGGCTGGTCGGCCACATTGGGCGAAAGCATTGCCATGGTAAAGCCCAGGGCCAGCAGCAGGTGCGTAAGGGAAATGCACTGCGCCGTGCAGGCCCGCATGTAAAACTGGGCATACTTTTCGTCGTACAATATTTTGGCGTCTTCATACAGGCGGCGGGACAGCCGGTTGCGGTAAGAATAGTGGATAAGGTCCAGCAGGGCGTAGCCCGTTACATACACCTGTTTCAAGGGGAAGGCTTTTTCATCCAGCGCGTTTACAAATTCCTGGTATTTTGCGCCTTTGAACAGCAGAAACAAGAAAGAAGCTGTGAAAAAGGTACCCAATGCGGCGACAACGAAAGACAATATCAGCATTTTTATACCTCTATATGAAGAATTTTTCTTGCCAGAAGAATGGAGGCAATAAAAATTACCACAGCCACAGTGGTGGCGGCAAGGCCGGAGGGGCTTACAAAGGCGTTGCCAAAGTCGGACCCGGAAAACTTGAGCATGGCGACAATTCCTATTGGCATTACCGCCATTACCATGGCTTCGGTTTTGTTGGCGGTTACCTTGGTTTCTATCTCCTGGGTAATGGCCATTTTATCGCTGATGACATCGTAGGTGCGCCGCACAACCTCTTTCAGGTTGCCGCCCTTGCGGTAGCAAACGTCAAAAACGCTGCCAAAGTCGGAAATATCCCCCAGGCCGCTTCTTTGCCCAAAGTCTTTTAGCAGGGCTTCCACCGGAATGTTGTTCTGCATGCCCTTTATAATATTGTCCACCTCCAGCATAATGTAGCTTTTGGGGGCAAACTGCACGTTTAAATCGGTATGGGCCGAAAGAAAGGAATCCATTACGTTTTTGCCGCTGCCCAGCGAGGAGGCGAGGGAATCCATCAGCTCCCTGAATTGCAGCTGCAGCTCTTTGCGCCTGCGGGAAAGGCGCAGGTTTTGCCAGGCGGGGGGAACAAAATACAGGCCCACGCCGCCGCACACAATGGCAACAATGGTGTTGGAAATGTAGGTAACGGCCGTGCTATTGCCGAATTCATCTTTTCCAATGCCACTGTAAAACACCAGGCCAATAAGCGCCCCTATGAGAAAGGAAAAAATGGCGCACGCTATTTTTTCCGGCGGTTTCATGTGGTACACCGCGTAATTCAGCATTGGCTGGCCGGAGGCAGAGGCAATGTATTCCGCCGGTTTCTCTTTTTTTTCTTTGCCAAACAGTTTTGTAAAGGCCGCCATAACCTGGCATTCCTCCTTTTTTGAAACTAAATATCCAGCTGGTAGCCAGACATTTGCAGTTTGTAGGTATTTTGCAGCTTGTTGCCGGTGCGCGCAAGCCGCCCGGAAACCTTTGTAAGCGAGCTGCCTTCATCTTCTTCAAAGCGGTACAGGGGGTTCAGCAGAATGCTGCCGTTTTGCATGCCCAGCACCTCGGTTATTTCCATGGTTTTGCGGCTGTGGTCGCGCAGGCGCGAAAGGTGAATAATCAAATCCAGCGCGGAGGAAATTTGCTGACGTATTGCGTCCAGCGGCAGGCCCGCCGCCCCGGTTAACACCATGGTTTCAAGACGGCTCAGCATGTCTTGCGTGCTGTTGGCGTGCCCGGTGGAAAGGCTGCCATCGTGCCCGGTGTTCATGGCTTGCAGCATATCCAGCGCCTCGCTGCCGCGCACCTCGCCCACCACAATGCGTTCGGGGCGCATGCGCAGGGAGGAGCGGATTAAATCCCGGATGCTTACCCCGCCCACCCCGGCGGAGTTGGCATTGCGGGTTTCCAGGCGCACCAGGTTTTGAACCCCCTCTATCTGCAATTCCGCCGAATCTTCAATGGTGATGATGCGTTCTTCTTTGGGAATGTAGTTTGAAAGTGCGTTCAGGAAGGTGGTTTTCCCGCTGCCGGTGCCCCCGCTGACAAAGATGTTGTATTTTGCCTTTACAAATATTTCCAAAATTTGGGCAATTTCTTCGGAGATGGAGCCATACTCAATCAACCGTTCAATTGTCATGGGCTTTTTTGAAAATTTTCGGATGGTGATAACCGGCCCCACCAGTGAAACAGGCGGCAGCACAACGTTAACGCGCGAGCCGTCGGGCAGGCGGGTATCTACAATGGGGTTTGCCTGGTTCACCTCGCGCCCGGCCAGCGCCACAATGCGCTGGATAATGTCCTCCAGGCGGCGCTGGCTTTCAAAGGTGCTCTCTATTTTTTTCAGGCGGCCATTTTGCTCAATAAACACATTTTCGGTGCCGTTTATCATTACCTCGGTAATGGTGTCGTCGGCAATGATGGAATCCAGCAGGCCAAAGCCGCGAATGGAGCTGTAAATGCGGCTTACCATATCCGCCCGCTCCCTGATGGAGTAGTAACTGCCGCCGATGCGCTCTGACACCAGTTTTTCAATATTTTCTTCCAGCTCGTCATCGCTGAGGCTGTTCAGGGAAAAATTGTTCAGCACATATTCCTTCAGCTCGTCAACAACCGCCTGCCGCTGCAGGGCCCCGGACGCTTCCATACGCAGTTTCTCCTTTGTTCAAAAATCAAATAAGCTCAAAAACCGGCTGCCGGGCCATTTCCGCCAGAATTGCCTTGGCGTCAAGGCTTTGTATGGTGGGAATGCCCCCGGCCACGGGAATGTCCTGCCATTCCAGCCGGGTGCCGGTTTTGCTGGAAAACCGGTTGTAGAGAATTTTCCATTTGTGCTCGACAGACAGCTTGTTTTTCTCGCTCACAATTTTGAGGCATTCATAATATTTCTGAAATTTTGCGTTGGATGCGGGGGAACCGTCGGCCACCAGCACAACAGAATCGGCCATTTTTATGGCGGCGGCCAGCCGCTGGTTTAGCTGGTTGTCCATATCCACAACAATGGTGTCGTACACCCCAAGCGACAACAGCTCCTCCAGCAGGCGGGTAATGTCCTCGGGGCTCAGCTCCAGGCTGTCCAGCCCTATGGCCGGGCTGGCATAATACTGCACATTCTGCGACGAGGTGGAGGTCATGCTTTCCAGGCGCAGCTTGAT
This sequence comes from Oscillospiraceae bacterium, assembly GCA_047973285.1. Taxonomy (GTDB): domain Bacteria; phylum Bacillota; class Clostridia; order Oscillospirales; family Ruminococcaceae; genus JAAYCI01. Next base: position 8,644 of record JBKEBR010000061.1, read on the forward strand.
GTTGGACCTGTTGATTGCAATGGTGTACACAACGTCGGAAAAGGTGGCGCCGGTGGCGCCGTCTAACCAAAAGGAGGTGTCGGCGCACTGCTCCAGCGAAAAGTAGAGCACCTTCTGCCCTTTTGCCGCACAGTAAATGGCCATGGCGCAGGCCGCCGTGGTGGCCCCCACCCCGCCGCTGACCGGCACAAACAATTGCAGCCTGGTGTGGGAATTTGACTGGTTTTTATAGCTTGTTATGTTGGTGTGCCGCTCGGAATACAGGCTTAGAATTTCCTTGTAAATCAGGTTCAGCTTTTGAAAGCGGCAAACCGTTTTAACGTTTTTAATGGTATCTACCGAAGGAGAATCGGCAAAAAAGGCGTAGGCAAGGTTTACCGGCAGGGCGGGCAATTCAAGGTCGACATCCTCCGACATCAGCAGAACATCCGCCCGGTTGGCGGCAATAAACTCCTGAAAGGTTTCCGGCCTGGAAAACTGGTAAATTTCAAACTTTTCGGGGTAGTGCATTTCCAAATTGGCAATAAGCCTGTCGGCATATTTTTCATTGGAATCGATGATAACCAGGCGTATACGCATGTTAAGCTCCTTTGGGTAGGCCGCCTGCGGGCGGCGCTTTACGGGCGCCGGGCGGGCAAACCGGTAAAAATTGGGCAGGCGGCTTTTGCGGGCGGGGCATTGCACAAAACTGCCGCCGCCCCGCCTGCCAGGCAAACCATTTGTCCTTATTCTTCGCTTTCCTGCTGTTTTTTGCGTTTGCCAGCCGAAGAGGCCCGCCAGATTAAAGCGGCCACACCGGCCACGCCCACAGCAGAGGCAATTAACAGCGGCACATTGTTGATGTACTGAACAAGCAGGTTGGTGGTAAGCAAAAAGCTGACGGTGGTTTCGCCCGAAACGTTGCCCGCTTTGTCGTAAGAAACCACCCGCAGGGTTTGCGTGGCATTTTGGGCATACACCGTAAAGTCCACAATGCCGTTTTTCTGTGCAATTTCTTCGGCGCTCTAGGTGGCCGCAGGGGCGCCGGAAGCCTCGTTCAAATAAATTTCCAGTTTTTCCAGTGCAACGTTGTCTTCGGCGATCACCATTACAAGGCGGCTTTGCTCTGCATAGCGCCCG
>JBKEBR010000062.1:0-4059 GCA_047973285.1 Oscillospiraceae bacterium
ACCCTGCTGTACACCCAGGTATTTGGCCGCACCTTTAGCTTTGCGGGCTTGCGGGCAAGCTATTACATTGTAATTGCTTTGCTGGGCGGGGTGGCTTCGGTGCTGGGCATTGTGGGCGATTTATTTGCCTCTGCCATTAAACGCCAACGCAATATTAAAGATTATGGAACCATTTTCCCCGGGCATGGCGGGGTTTTAGACAGGTTTGACAGTGTTTTGTTTATTGCACCGCTGGTTACCTTTGTGGTGCGGGTTCTTTTCTACCATTTTAAAGGATAAAATACAAGGGCGGCAGGGCTGCCGCCCTTTTGGGCGGCTGTGGCTTTTGAAGCCGGTTTGTTTCAGGAGGGCCTATGGCAAAAACAATTTCATTGCTGGGCAGCACGGGCTCTATTGGCGTGCAAAGCCTGGATGTAATAAAAGCGCAGGGCTACCGGGTGGCGGCCCTTGCGGCAGGCAGCAATGCAGAGCTTTTGGCGCGGCAGGTTGAAGAATTTAAGCCCGCCTATGTGGGTGTGGCAAACGGGCAGGCGGCGCAGCAGCTGCGCGCGCGGTTGGCGGGTCTTTCGGCGCCGCCCGTGGTTCTGGAAGGCCCTAAGGCGGCCTGCCAAATTGCCGGTATGGGCAATGCCGATATTGTGCTGAACGCCATTGTGGGCATTGCCGGGCTTAGCTCTACCCTGGCCGCCGCAAAGGCGAGGTGCGACATTGCCCTTGCCAACAAGGAAAGCCTTGTTACCGGCGGGCAGTTGGTAATAAATGCCGTACAAAAGGCGGGGGTTCGCCTTTTGCCGGTAGACAGCGAGCATTCCGCCATTTTTCAGTGTTTGCAGGATGCCCATTCCGCAAAGGTCCTGCAAAAAATTATTCTTACCGCCTCTGGTGGGCCGTTTTACGGCAAAACCAGGGCCCAGCTTGCGGCGGTTACCAAACATGACGCCCTGCGCCACCCCAACTGGAGCATGGGGGCGAAAATTACCATTGATTCCGCCAGCCTTATGAACAAAGGGCTTGAACTGATAGAAGCCATGTGGCTGTTTAATACCCCCGCAAAGGGCATAGAAATTGTGGTGCAGCGGGAAAGCATTATTCATTCCATGGTGGAATTTTCCGACAATTCTGTTTTGGCGCAGCTGGGCGTGCCGGACATGCGCATTCCCATTCAGTATGCCCTTACCTGGCCGGAGCGCACCGCCGGCCCCGCCCCCCGCCTACACTTTGATAAGCTTGCCGGCCTTACCTTTGGCAGGGCAGATGAGCAAACCTTTCGCTGCCTGCCGGCCTGCCGGGCGGCGGCGCAAAAGGGCGGCCTTGCCGCCTGTGCCGCCAATGGCGCCAATGAAGAAGCCGTTGCGTTATTTTTGCAAGACAAAATTTCCTTTTTGCAAATTGGCGAACTGGTGGAGGGCATTGTGAACAGAGACTCTTACGCGGGGGGCTACACCCTGGAAGATGTGTATGAGTGCGACAAGATGGCACGTTGTTATGTGCGCGAAAAAGCATTATAATAAAAGCCACCCCGTTTACCGGGTGCATGGGCGGCCACCGCGCCGCGGTTTACCTGTGTTTGCGCAATGGCCCGTGCTTTTTGGCGGGCAGCGTTTTTTTGAAAGGAAATGATATGAGTTTTATCCTGATGATTTTGGTGGCTGTGCTTGTGTTTGGCGCGGTAATTTTTATTCACGAGCTTGGCCATTTTGCAACCGCAAAATGGAGCGGCATTAAAGTAAACGAATTTGCCATTGGCATGGGCCCCACACTTTTTAAGGTTAAAAAGAAAGAAACCACCTATGCCTTGCGGCTGCTGCCCATTGGCGGGTTTGTAAGCATGGAAGGGGAAGACGAAGAGAGCAGCGATGACCGCAGCTTTGAAAAAGCGCCCATTTACAAACGGCTGATTGTAATTGTTGCCGGTGCCTTTATGAATGTGGTGCTTGGCTTTGCCGCCCTTGTGGTGTTGGTTGCTTTCAGCAATGGAGATTTGGTTGCAAGCCGCACGGTTGCCGCCTTTTATGAAAATGCCTCCACACAGGCCAGCGGCCTGCAGGTGGGGGATACCATTCTTGCGGTAAACGGGCGCCGCTGCTTTGTGGTAAACGATATTTTTTATGAGTTTGCCCGCACGCAAAACGGCACGGTTGCCCTTACGGTAATGCGGGATGGGCAAAAAACAGAGCTTCCGGCGGTTGTGTTTGACACAGAGCCGGTTACCGATGAGCAAACCGGTGAAACCACCAACACCATGGTGGTAGATTTTAAGGTGCTGGGTATACAAAAAGGGGTGCTCTCTGTTGCCAAGGAGGCATTTTTGAATACCGTTTCCTATGCCCGCCTTATTTACCTTTCTTTGGTAGACCTTGTTACCGGGCGCGCCGCTATTAACCAGCTAAGTGGGCCGGTGGGAATTGTAAATGAAATTGGCAAGGCTGTTTCCATTGGTTGGCAGCCGGTGGTGCAAATGCTGGCGTTAATTTCGGTAAACCTTGGGGTTGTAAATATGCTGCCCCTGCCCGCGCTGGACGGCGGCAAGGCGCTGCTGCTGATTGTAGAGGGAATACGGCGCAAGCCCCTGAACAGAAAGCTGGAAATTGCCATTAACGTGGCTGGCTTTGCCCTGCTTATGCTGCTGATGGTGGTGGTTTCGTTCAACGATATTCGAAAGCTTTTCTTTTAAAATAAACCGGCCGGGCGCCTGCCTGCCCGGCGGCCAAATATAAAAAGAGGTTGCTATGGTATATACAACAAAGCAGGTTCAAATTGGCACGCTTACCATTGGCGGCGGCGCGCCGGTTGCGGTGCAAAGCATGCTTAGCAGGCCCTCGGCCGATGTGGAAGGGAATGTTAACCAGGCGCTTAGCCTGCAGGCGGCGGGCTGCCAAATTATACGGGTAAGCGTGCCGAAACTGGAGGACGTTCGGCTTATTACAGCGCTTAAGCAGGCGGTAAGTATGCCGGTGGTAGCGGATATTCATTTTGATTACCGCATTGCCCTTGCCGCGGTAGAGGCCGGTGTAGACAAAATACGCATTAACCCCGGCAATATTGGCAAGGACGAGCGGGTGGCGGCGGTGGCCGAGGCCTGCCAAAAGGCGGGCATTCCCATTCGCATTGGGGTAAATGGCGGCAGCCTGGAAAAGCACATTCTGGAAAAATACAAAAGCCCTACCCCCGAGGCACTGGTGGAAAGCGCCATGTACCATGTTTCTTTGCTGGAAAAGCACAATTTTACCAACATTGTTATCTCCATTAAATCCAGCAATGTACCCACCATGGTGCGGGCCTACCGCCTTTTGAACGAGCGGTGCAGCTACCCGCTGCACCTTGGTGTTACCGAGGCGGGTACCTTTCGCATGGGGCTTGTGAAAAATGCCATGGGCATTGGCAGCCTGCTGCTGGACGGCATTGGCGACACGCTGCGGGTGTCGCTTACCGACGAGCCGGAAACCGAGGTAAAGGCCGGGTTTGATATTTTGCGCGCGGCGGGGCACGAGGTGCCCGGCCCCGAGTTTATCAGCTGCCCAACCTGTGGGCGCACCAATATTCCGGTTGCAAAAATTGCCAGGGAGGTAGAAGAGCGCCTGGCCGCCAGCAAAAAGCGGCTGAAGGTGGCTGTAATGGGGTGCGTTGTAAACGGCCTTGGCGAAGGGCGCGAAGCCGACATAGGCATTGCGGGCGGGGTGGATTGTGCCGTGCTGTTTGTAAAAGGCAAGCAGGTGCGCACCCTGCATGGCAACTATGTGGAAGAGCTTATACAGGAGATAGAAAAACTTTAACAACGGAGGATTACTGGCAATGGGATGCCCGCTTTGCAAATTGTGCCCGGAACTTAAAGAAGATGTGGATTATGCCGGGGTATGGCAGCATGTTCATATTGAAAATGTGCGGGTGCAGCAAGAGCAGGGAAAGGTTTGTGTGGAGTATTTTCGCGACCTCCCTCTTCAAAAAGGGCAGTTGGAAGTAATTCACAATACCTTTGTGCGCAAATTCCCGGCTTTTGAAGTGGAGCTTTCGGGCCGGTTTGAATATGACAATATTACCCTGGAACAGGTTCTGTTGCTG
>JBKEBR010000063.1:0-7934 GCA_047973285.1 Oscillospiraceae bacterium
CATAAAGCAGCACATATACAATAATGTCTATTTTCCGGGTGGTAATTTAATCTTTCCATCTGACAATCCTCACAATTTCGTACACAATAGAATCACAGTTAATTATTTCTTCTGTTTTTTCGTTGGCGGCTTTGATGGAACTTGCAAGTTTTCTTTCGGAAAATTCTTCTTTTCGTCCGGATTTTTTGATTACGGTCATTGTAACACCTCCTTTTAATACAATTATACCATAAAAAAGAGCGAAAGCCACAACCAAACAAGTGAAAATGACGGCAACAAAAGAATGCAGGGTTGTTCAAAATAAAGCGGGGCGGCGGCTGCCGCGTGCGCCCGTATAAATTGTGCGGCATACAGGCTGTGATTTTTCCGCCGGGCGGTTTTGCAATAAAGGGGGGCGGCATGCACCAAAGGTGAATAGAAAAAGCGACTAGCTGCAAGTAAAGCCTCGAACATATACATACAAAGATGAACACACTGCTTTGCCGTTTAATGCAGCAATTGCCTGCATTAAAACAACCCAAAGTATTTTGCCGCTATTTCTCTATTTCCCTTTTTGGAAAATTTTGCCGCAAACACAGCCCCCGGCTTTGAAATTTTAAAATGAGCGGGCCGGCCTTCAGTGAACCTCCGGCTCGCTTTTGGTAAGCAGCCTTTTGTAGCTGAAATCCAACAAAAAAGCGCCCAGCGGGGCGGTAAACAAAATGGAAATAACCGCAACGGCCAGTATTATTTCACCGCTGGGCAGCCCCATTGCCAGCGGTATACTGCCAATGGCGGCCTGTACCGTTGCTTTTGGTATGCCCGTAAAGGTGCAAAAAATTCGTTCTTTAAGGTTGAGCGGCGTTTTTGCAAGGCAAAGCAAAATGCCAACGGCCCGAATGGCCAGCACCGCAACAAGCAATACCAGCGTGCGCCAACCGGCGGCGGCCACAGAACTGATATTGACGCTTGCCCCCACAAGAACAAATAGAAGGACCTCGGCGCCAACCCACAGCTTTGAAAATTTTACGGAAATTCTTTTGGCGGCAATGGGGAGTTTTTTGAAAATAACCACGCCGGCCGCCATGGCGGCAAGCAGCCCTGAAAAAGGCAGAACGCCTTCTGCCACATCTTCAAGGGCCACCAACAAGAACGCGGTGCTTAAAAGAATAATAACCTTGCCCGAGTCTCTGATATGAACCTTTTTAAAAAAGAAAGACAGCAGAATGCCAACCAAAGCCCCGCCCGCAATGCCGGAAAAAATGGATACCGGCACCACAATAAATTGGGAAGCGGAAACTGTTTGCCCGTTTGCCAGCCCTAAAAGGGCGGTAAAAACAACAATATTAAAAATATCGTCCACAGAATCGCCCGCAAGCACCAGCTGTGGTATATGCTTGCCCATGCCATAACCGGTGTCCATCAGCCGCAGCATTCGCGGCACAATTACGGCCGGTGAAGCGGAGGCAACCACGGCGGCCAAAAGCGCGGCATCTAAAAGAGGCAGGTTTAAAAGGGCCGGGGCAAGCAGTATGGTGCCCAGCATTTCAAAGCACGCGGGCACAAAGCTCATCAAAACCGCGGGGCGGCCAATTTTTTTCAAATCGGCCAAATCTAAAGAAAGCCCGGCGCGCAGCAGAATAACGATCAGGGCAAGCTGCCGCAAATCTGCGGAAATGGAAAGAATGGATTCGTCCAGTAAATTGAGCGCATAGGGCCCCAAAACAATGCCGGCGAGCAGCATTCCAATCAGGCTGGGCAGCCTCAGTTTTTGAAAAATTGCCCCCAAAAGCAAACCACATAAAAAAATAAGAGCAAGGCTTGTAAGCATAAAAGTTCCCCCTGTTTGTGTTCCGCAGAAACAAAAAAGCCAATGCCCCTGCGAGTAAAATCGCAGAAGTCATCAGCTTTTAAAAGCGGTTTAGGCAGCGCCAAGGGAGAACTTCATTCCCGTGAAAATTAGAGTAACAGGTTTTAAAAATTTCGTCAATAGGGTTTTAAAATTTTTGCTGTTTATACGTATTTTATTTGCAAACCCCAATATGGGTGGCGGCTATCCGCCAAAATTTTTTGATTGTTTTGTAAGGAAAAACAAAAAAAGGGTTGTCCTTATTAACATAGGCAATAAACCGCAAGTGAACATGTTGGAAAAGTTCAACAAGAAAAGACAGGAGAACAAATGAATCAAAAAAACAAATTAAGCCGCTTTAAAAAAGCAGGCATTGTCTTCTGCGCTTTGGGGCTGGTTACGGCCCTGGGGGCAACAACCTTTTCGGCGGCAGAAGAAATAGTGGATACGGCCTCTGTTTCCCAGGTGGAAGAGGCCGCCTCTTTCGCGGGCAGCGAAGCCCAAAGCCTGCCTTTGGCAGAAAGCGAGCCCACCACCGAGGCCGGGCAGCCGGAAAGCACCCCCCAGGTGCCGGCATTTGCATACGACCCGCAGCCAACCGCTTTGGTTGAAATAGACCCTGCCCTTGCAGAAGAGGGCAGGTGGCAAAGCCCCCGGTGGGAATTTCCGGTAGAGGATGAATTTATTCCCGAGGGTTGGGTTTTAGAGCAGCAAACCGACCAGGTTACCGGCGCCCTTTATTGGGTTTTGGCCGCAGCGCCCGCGCCTATGCTTATGGCCGCAGCCACTGTATATGAGGCTTCTAATTATGCCGAGCTTGCCAACGTTGTACAGCTTATAGCCGATTCCGGCGCTCCCGGCAGCATTGCTATTTCACAAAATATCGCGTACGGATATTCTAATTTTATCACAATAACAAAAGCTGCCGATATTTCCTTTTTCTCGGCGACAGGCCAGGAAATTGTTTTTACCGGTTATGGAAATCCGTATTTTAAAATTAACGCCCCCGGGGCAGAGGTTTCCCTGCGCTTTGACGGCCTGGTTGTTATGGGCGAAAAAGCCAGCGGCGCCGCTATGGACATTTCTGCCGGCAATACAAATATGTACAACGCGGTTGTGCGGGGTGTAAAAGGCAATATGGGAGCCATTCGCGTATTGGAAGGCAACCTTACGCTTGATGGCTGCCTTCTTGAAAAAAACGAGAGCATGTATGGGGCTTTGTATATGAACAAAGGAACCCTTACACTGCTGAACACCAAAATTCTTAACAACACCGGGCGAGGCGGTGTTTATGCCGAGGCCGCGGCCAACCCTTTTTCGCTTATTATGGACAACAGCGTTGTAGAGGGAAATGTAGGGCGGTATTCGGGGGCGGCCGGCATCAGCATTATTGGCGCCAATGTAACGGTAGACGTTAAAAACAGCAGCATTTCCAACAACACAACCACAGGCGGTGTGGGGGCGCTGTTGTATGGCGGCGGCATGAGAGTTACCGCACCCAACGATGCGGCCTCTGGGGATATTGTTGTAAATATTGAAAACACCACCGTTTCCGGCAATGCCACCCTGGGCGGCGACGAGGGTTGGGGGCAAACCAACTGGGGCGGGGCCGGTTTGTGCATTCTTTCGCGCAACAACGGCAAACGCTTCACCGACACGGAGCTTACCAATGTAAATGTAACCACCACTGTTACACGCAGCGTATTTTCCGGCAATAAAATTGAGGATGAACCCACCTCCTATTACGGCGGCGGGGGCCAGGGGTCGGCCATTTTTACCGACGGCAGGCTTACCATAGCCGGCTCTACCTTTGAAGGCAACAGCGCCAATACAAGCGGCACGGTTTCTATAGAGGTGGGTGCAAAAAACGGCGCTGGCCTTACCGTAGCGGCGGCCGCCGGCACGCCCACTGTGTTCAGAAACAACAAGGCGAATGCGGGGGCGGCCATTGCAACCAATTTCTATGATTATTGGGGCAAAAATTCCCCTGTAATTCCCGTAAACATACAGGACACCCTGTTTGAAAAAAACACGGCGGCTGTATATGGCAGCGCCCTTTATTTCAACGAAACCTATTCAAACAGCACCACCCAAACAAACATCATCAAAAACTGTACCTTTATTGAAAATACCTGCACCTCCACTTATGGCGGCAGCCCCTCGGCGGCCATTGCGCTTACCGGGTACAACAGCAAAAGCTACCCTACTTTTCCATAGAAGACAGTGTGTTCAAAAACAACAGCGGGTACCAGCAGGGGGGCGCCGTATTTACGGCCAGTGGTGTCCGCCTGCAAATATCCGGCTCGGAATTTACAGGCAACTCGGTGGAAACCGAAGATAAATACGGAAAAGGTGGCGGCGGTGGGCTGTTTTTTGAAAGCCTGAACAGCCTGCTGGAAATTCAAGACACCAGCTTTTCCGGCAATTCTGCGCCGAAAGGATATGTGAACACCACCACCGGCCATGACAGCAAGTTCAAAAACATTCTTTCGGTAACCGCTCCGTTTTCGCATGTGCTGAATAACTTTGATATCAACTACACCGGCGGCTCACTGGCGCAGCTTGTTGCCGTTACCTTTGTGGCCCAGGACGATGCCGGAACCACCCTTACGCAGCAGGTAATTTCCGGCAAGGCTGCCATACAGCCAAGCGAAACTTTTGTAAAAGAAAACCATACCTTTACCGGCTGGTATACAGATGCCGAGGCCACCGCAAAATGGGATTTTTCAACCCCCATTACCGGCACAAAAACCCTTTATGGCGGCTGGCTGCTGAACGAGTATACCGTAAACTTTGATTTGAACGGCGCCCCCGGCGCGGAAATTATGCCCCAAACCGTTTTGGAAAACACCCTTCTTGCACAGCCGGCGGCCCCCGAGTGGGAGGGCCGTGTGTTCCAGGGCTGGTTTACGGAGGAGGGCCTCCTTTGGATCTTTGCGGAAAACCAGGTAACAAAAAGCCAAACGCTGTATGCCCGGTGGCAGCGGCAGTACGTGGTTGCCTTTGAAACAAATGGCGGCAATGCGGTGGAAAGCCAAACCGTTGCCGAAGGAACCCTGGCAGGCAAGCCGGCGGCACCCGCCAAAGAAGGCTATACCTTTGCGGGCTGGTATAAAAATGCCGGGCTTACAAGCCTTTGGAATTTTGACACAGACAAGGTAAACGAGAATATTACCCTGTACGCAGCCTGGCAGGAAATACCTGTAACCCCGGTAATTGCCTCGTATAGAATTATGTACGACGTAAATTGGGGCGGGCACGGAACCACCCAAATAGAAGACCAAACCGGTTACCTTGCAGGGCAAACCGCAACCTTGCGCGGCACTGTGCCGGTGCGCAGCGGGTATACCTTTGCAGGGTGGAACACCGGCGCCAATGGCGGGGCGCCAGCTACAGCCCCGGCGGCAGCCTTACCCTTGGCAGCGCCGATGTGCGGCTGTATGCACAGTGGCGGGCAAATGGTGCCTCTTCTTCAGAGGCAAGCCGCCCTGCCTCCTCTGAAACATCGGTTTCCTCCAGCGGCACTTCTTCTCAAACAGCGGGCAGCTCATCTGCCGGCTCTGCAACAAGCAGCAGCACAGATGGGATGGCCGTAATTACGGGGGGCACCTCACCGCTTTCGGGCGGCGGCTCCGCTTGGGGGCTGCTGAACGCCATTCTTACCATTGGCGGGCTGCTGTTTGCGCTGGTGCTTATTGTTGCCGGGCTTGCCCGCAGAAACAGGCTGGAACAGGTTGATGAGGAAGACGAAGACGAAGAAACTGAAACTCTAAACCGCCGCCATATTTTGTGGAGGCTACTGGCAGGCGTAACGGCCCTGGCGTCTCTGGCGGTGTTCTTGCTCACCCAAGATTTGAGCCTGCCGATGGCAGTTACAGACAGATGGACCATTCTGGTGGCTGCATTGTTTGTGGTGGAAGCTATTTTCGCGGCAATTGCAATAAAAGCCGGCCGTACCCCAAAGCACGATAAAGGGGTAAACAACAAACGCGTTTCACCGGCCTAAAAGCTTCTGGGGGAGCAAAGGCCAATAAAAAGCAGGCGTGGAATATTCCACGCCTGCTTTTTATTGCGCAAATGCCCCCGGCCATGCCCGGCACCGGGTTAAAGGCATTATGGTATGGCGCGGCAGCCCTTATTTGCGCTGGGGCTGCCGCATGTTTGAAATATTCCCGCTTGCAAAACCTGCCCGGCATTTTGCGGCACCCATTTTTTGGCGGGGCGGTTAGGGGCAGCAATTTTACGCCACTAACCATACCACCGGCTATGGTGTGAAAGGGGAAGGCAATATTTGCAAAGGGAAGAGGCCTTGTTATGGCGGCTCTTTTTGCTTTTGATTTTTACTATGTTTCGGTATGGGGAAGAATAGGAAGAAATAAAAATTGCGTTTACCTGTTTCTGTAAACAGGCGCAGTAAAGCGCTTTATTGGCAAAACCTTCTAAAAAACTTACCCAGCGCGTGGTTGCTGCAATACAAAAAAGAACCGGCCTTGCATGGCCGGTTTTTTTGTATTTTAACTTTCTGCCCTAAGGCGCGCCCAGTCTTTGGAGTATGCAAAAGGCAGTTCCTCCAGCTCTTTTTTCACAATGGCTACCTGTGTATTCTTATCTCTCCGAATACGGCTTATCCCAAGCCCCAAAATACCGGCAAATTCCCCAACGGCGTAAGCAAACACGCCCCATTCCAGCATGTGCCCGCCGGTTTCGGTTTCGCTTGCGGCCGCTTGGGTGGTGGCAGCCGGCTTGGTGGTTTCATCGGCGGCAAATGCCGGCGCCGCCAACGGCAGTGCGCAGGCAAAAACCAATGCGGCGGTGGCAATGCCGCATTTAACAAAAAGTTTGCGTTTCATAATAAGTAACCCTCCCGGAATCATCCTGCAAGCTTGCCGGGCCGGGTTTTCAACTCGGTCATAGCAGTATTTGCAAATAAAAAAATGTACTTTCCCGTACACTGGCACACCCCACCGCCAGGGCGGTGCTCTCTTGGGCAAAACCGGTATGTGTACAGTAGGTATTCTACGCTTTCTATTTTCCATTTTCAAGCATATTTTATATACAATGTGCCCTATAAATAACTTTATTTTTAGTATATATTGCACAATGTTGAGCGACGGCCGGTTTATTGTTTGCCTGCAATTTTTCTGTTTTTTGGTTTGCCGTGCCGTAACATTAGAAACAAATTTTGTTTTGCCCCTCGCTGTGAATAAAAAAGGCGGGCAAAACACAGTATTTGCCGTTTTGCGGCTTGTTAGCAGGCGCTTTTCTAAATAGCTGCGGGCAAGCCTGCCGCTGAAAAGCAGACAAACTTTTCCTCTTAGGCGGCAGTGTTTGGCCTAATTAAAGGGGGCACACGGGCCTTTCCGCTTTGCGCAAAGGAGGCCTTTTTTGTGGGCTTCCCACAAAAAGAAGGACCGCCTTTGGTAAACTTGCACAGTATGGTAAACGGCGGGGCAAATATTGACAATTTTTGCCAAACCACACTCTTTTTTATTGGGCGGGCATCCCGTATGATACAGGGTAGAATACTGCGAAAAAGAGGAGGGCCCCTATGCAGTACGGCCATTTTGACGACGGAAAAAGGGAATATGTAATTGACCGGGTGGATGTGCCCATGAGCTGGACCAACTACCTTGGCACCGAAAATATGGTGGGGGTGGTAAACCACACGGCGGGCGGCTACCTTTTTTATAAAAGCGCCGAGTACCACCGCATTACCCGTGTTCGCCCCAACGGCGTTCCCATGGACCGCCCCGGCCACTATGTGTACCTGAGGGACGATGAAACCGGAGAATATTGGAGCATCAGCTGGCAGCCGGTGGGCAAGCCGCTAGAGCAGGCAACATATACCTGCCGCCACGGCCTTTCCTAGACGGTGTACAGCTGCGAATACGGCGGTGTTTACGCCGAGCAAACCCTGTTTATTCCGCGCGGGGAGAATGCCGAGCTGTGGGATGTAAAAATAGAAAACCGCAGTGGCCGCCCACGCAAAATAAGCGTGTTTTCCTATGCCGAGTTTTCCTTTCATTTAATTGATATGGGCAACCGCAATTTTCAAATGAGCCTGTATGCCGCCGGGGCCACCTATTCGGGCGGCATTATTGAGCAG
>JBKEBR010000064.1:0-4116 GCA_047973285.1 Oscillospiraceae bacterium
CACGCCCAAGTGAAGCCGGAACAGGAAAGTTCTTATCGCTTTTCTCTACAATATCTTTCCAAATTGGTATTTCCAGCGTGCCAACAACCTTATACGCTTTTTCCATAAACTGCAAATACCAATGCTGCGGTATGCGGCCATGGTAGTAGGCGCTTATGCCGGTTGCAATGCCCCACTTTTCGTTTTGGGCGACAAGGCACCCCAGGGTATTGGCCGCGGCAACCGGGCCGCACCCGGCCTGCCGTTGGGTTTTGCTGTTGTACCAGGCCTGGTTACCCCCAAAAACCGGGGGTTCTGCCCGACCGGGCCCTGCCAGTATTGCGGGAAAGCTGGCAATAACCTGGCTGTTTTTCTTTTCTTTTGCGGTAAGGCCGCCCTCTTTGCCCTGCCAGCGCAGCTGCGCCAGCTTATACGGGTCCTGTATATTATTCATGGTGGTTTTTCCTTTACAATGTGTTGGAATAGTATGTATAATATTCCCTTTTGGCGGCCATTGCAACATTTTACCTGTTTGCTGCGCGTTTCGTGCATAGGATATGTTTGACTTATCCCACGCGCCGATTTAAAATAAAAGAACGGTATTTGCGCAACTTTGTTTTTTATTATATACAGGATACAAGGAGGCCCCTTTATGTTCATGGACGAATATCAGCGCTGGCTGGATTTTGCCACCGAAGACCCCGACCTTATTCCCGAGCTTTCCCATATAAATGGCAACAGCGAGGAAATTAAAGACCGTTTTGCCATTAACCTTTCCTTTGGCACGGCGGGCCTGCGCGGGGTAATTGGTGCGGGCACCAACAGAATGAACATATATACGGTGCGCAAAGCCACCCAGGGGCTTGCAGCCTATTTGCTGAAAACCGAAAAAAAGCCCAGTGTGGCTATTTCGTATGACAGCCGCATTAAATCCACCTTGTTTGCAAAGCAAGCCGCCTGTGTTTTGGCCGCAAACGGCATTAGAACCTACATTTACCCCACTTTAGAGCCGGTACCCGCCCTTAGCTTTGCCGTGCGCGCCTTAAAAACTTCGGCCGGTGTTATGATTACCGCCAGCCATAACCCTGCCAAGTACAACGGGTACAAAGCCTACGGCCCCGACGGGTGCCAGATGACCAGCGAAGCCGCCGATGCGGTGCTGGCGGAAATTGAGCTGCTTGATATTTTTAAAGACCTGAAAACCCTTTCTTTTGAGCAGGGCTTAGAGGCCGGCCTGATAAGCTATATTCCCGAAGAGGTGCTGGAGGCTTTTTACACGGCGGTGAAGGCACAAAGCATTCGCCCCGGCCTTGCCGCAACAGCCCCTTTAAAGCTTGTGTACTCGCCTTTAAACGGCACCGGCAATGTGCCGGTGCGGCGCATTTTGGCTGATGTTGGCTTTACCGACATTACCGTGGTACCCGAGCAGGAACTGCCCGACGGCAATTTCCCCACCTGCCCTTACCCAAACCCTGAAATTCGCGAGGCGCTGGCCCTGGGCCTTGCGCTTGCCGAAAAGGTATCTGCCGATTTGATGCTGGCAACCGACCCCGACGCAGACCGCGTTGGCATTGCCGTGCGGGATGAAACGGGCAGCTACCATTTGCTTTCGGGCAACGAGGTTGGCGTTCTGCTGCTGGACTACATCTGCAAAGGGCGGCTGGAAACCGGCACCATGCCGCAAAACCCCGTAATGGTGAAGAGCGTTGTTTCCACCCCTATGGCCGACGAGGTTGCCGCCCACTACAATGTGCAGGCCATTAATGTGCTTACCGGTTTTAAATACATTGGCGAGCAAATATTGAAGCTTGAGGAAAAAGGGGAAGAAAACCGTTTTATTCTGGGCTTTGAGGAAAGCTATGGTTATTTGCCGGGCAGCTATGTGCGCGACAAAGACGCCGTTGCCGCCGCCCTGCTTATTTGCGAAATGGCCGCCTGGTACAACGCACAGGGTTCGTCGCTTTACGAGGCCATGCAAAACCTTTATAAGCAATACGGCTTTTTCTTGAACAAGGTAGACAGCTTTGAATTTGAAGGGCTTTCGGGTATGGAAAAAATGGCCTCCCTTATGGACACCCTGCGCCAAAACCCGCCCCGGCAAATTGCAGGCCTTGCCGTTACCGCCATTGCCGACTATGAAAACCATACGGTGGTAGATACAAAAATCGGCGCCAAAACCCTGCTGGACCTTCCCTCCTCGAATATTTTAAGCTACACTTTGGAGGGCGGTTCCACCATTGTTGTGCGCCCCTCCGGCACCGAGCCAAAGATAAAAGTATATTACACCACCAAGGGCCAAAACACCGCCGAAGCGGAGGCCCTGCGGCAAAAGCTTGCCGCTGCCATGCGCCCGCTGCTGGCTTAAACAAAGCCAGTTTTAGAAAAATTTTCCTTGCCTTTGTTTGCCATATATGGTATTATAATTTTATGTGTTATAAAACCGTTTGTTTCTAACGTTGCCGGTTGGCGGCGTAACGAACGGCTCCTTATACGAAAGAGGTGAACCACCAATGAAACAGGGCATCCATCCTAAGTACGAGGTTTCCACTGTTACCTGCGTTTGCGGCAACACATTTGAAACCCGCTCTACCAAACCTGCCATCAACGTTGAAGTTTGCAGCCAGTGCCACCCTTTTTACACCGGCAAGCAAAAGCTGGTTGATACCGGCGGCCGTGTAGACCGCTTTAACAAGCGTTTCAGCCGTGCACAGCAGGATAAAAAGTAAACAAAATGTATGCGGGCCCTTATTGTGCAAACAATAAGGGCTTTTCTGTTTCTTTCATGTTTATGGTATAATTGCTTTGCTGGGCACATTTTGTATTGTAAAGAGGCTTTATGGAAAATTACCAAACTTTGGGCGGGGCCGCCACCGCCAGCATAACGGAAAAGAAAAGCGAATTCATTGGCAATGCCTGCCCGGCCACCAGCGAAGAAGCGGCCCTTGCCTTTTTGGAGCAGATACGCAGCCAGCACCGCACCGCAGCCCACAATGTGTACGCTTATGCCTTGCGGCACCAAGGCCGCCAGCGATATTCCGACGACGGCGAGCCCACCAAAACTGCCGGGCTGCCGGTTTTGAACGTACTAGCTCATTCCGGCGTGGTGGATTGTATTGTTGTGGTAACCCGCTATTTTGGCGGGGTATTGCTTGGCACGGGGGGGCTGGTGCGCGCCTATACCGCCGCCGCAAAGGCGGTGTTGGAAAAGGCCGAAATTCTCACCATGCAGCAGTGTGTTACCCTGCGGCTAACCGTTGGCTACCCGCTTTTCGAGCCGGTGCAGCGCATTATGGCAGAGGCGGGTGCGCACCTTTCCCCTCCCCTGTTTGCAGATGCCGTTGGCCTTAGCGCCACCCTTCCCGCAGGGCTGCATTTGCCGCTTGTGGAAAAACTGAATGAACTTTGCCGGGGCGAAGCCAATATACTTGTAAGCCCGCCCTTTTATGCCCCATTTTAAGGAGACACCCATGGCCGGAGACTATTTGATGCGCCAAATAGAAGATATTACAAGGGTTTTGGCCACCTATGTACTGCAGCAAAAACACTACCGCCACGAAGAAATCGCCCAAAGCCAGCAAACCCAAACCATGTTTTTGTTCTACCGGCTGCAGCGCCTTATTTCCGAAAATATGCTGGAAGAGGCCGAACAGCTTTTATTGGAAACCCTTGCGCAGGACGCCAGCGACGAAAACCTGAATGTTGCCCTGGATTTTTATGAGGATTTACAGGCGTTAAGTGAAGAACAACTGGCGGCGGGCAATTATTCAAGAGAAAAAATTGTAAAAGGCCTGCAAGCCATTCAAGAACTGTACCACATATAACGCGCGCGGTGTTTACACGAAAAGAGGATACTTTATGTGCCTGCCCGAAAACAAAATTATACTTGCAGTGAAGGCCTTTCTGGTACACGGCAACAGGGCTTTGCTGGTGAGGCGTTCTCCCTCGGCACATTACAGCCCCGGGCTTTGGGAATACCCCGGCGGCAAAATTGAATTCGGAGAAACCTTGCAGCAGGCCCTGGAACGCGAAATAAGTGAAGAAACCGGGCTGAACGCCACCGTTGGCCAGCTTTTATACGCAACCACCTTTTTTACCGGCATTTCCCGCCAGGTGGTAATTATTACCTACCTGGCACAG
>JBKEBR010000065.1:0-3557 GCA_047973285.1 Oscillospiraceae bacterium
CCTTTCGCTCTGCCCTTTCGCTTTGCCCCCGCCCTGCAAAACCGGCTGCCCGCAGGCAGGCCCCTTTCCCCGCCATACACCCCCCGCAGCCGCGGCCCCGCGGCTGCGCCCATAAGCAGGCTTTGCGCCTGCCCGCCGCAAGGAGAATGCCTTGAGCCTGTTTTACATTTTTTATATTGCCGCCACCGTGGTGCCCATTACGGCGCTGTGGGCCTTTGCCATTTACTTTCTGGCGGTTTCGGCCCTGGGCCACACCGTACGGCCGCGGGGGCTGCTGCTGTTTGCCGCCCTTCAAACGGTTATTCAGCTTTTTGCCAACGCCGCTTTGCTGTACCTTGCCCCCACGGGCCTTGTAAATTTTGAGGACACCGCCTTTGCCAACCTGTGGGACCTTGCCTTTGTGGCCCTTGGCTCTGCGGTTTTAACCCTTATTCTGCACGCCACCTACCACGAAAAGCCCCTGCAAACCCTGGCCACCGTTGCCTTTTGCTATTTTGTATGCCACACCCTGTATTACGTTTTTGAAGGGGTTTTGTACCACTTTTTTTACACGGCCTGTGTAAACCGGCTGTGGCTGGGGTATTTTTTGCTGTCTATTTTGCCCCACCTTTTGCTGGCGGGGGCGGCGCTGGGCGCCGGTTTGCTGCTGCGCCGGGTGCGGTTTTACCACTATTTCTCTTTTTTGTTTGCCCGCCGCGCCGCGGCGTTTGCCACCCTGGCAGGCTGCCTTTTTTTGATGTACTCTTTTTTCATCACCCGCACGCTGCTAAAGGACGTAGGCAATGTTTTTAGCGTGCAGGGCATTTCGCTGGCGCTGCTGGCGGCGGCCTTTGTGTTGCTGCAAACCCTTTCCATGGTGGTGGCAGGGCGCGAAAGGCTGCGGGCCCAGGAGGAAATTATTTTGCAGCAACGGGCCTATGTGGCCCTGCTGGAGGATTTCCACACCGAGCTGCGCGCCTTCCGGCACGATTTCAAAAACCTGCTTTCGGGCATGGCGGTACCGGCGGGCAAAGCCGGGCTTGCCGGGGCCGAGGAATTTTTGGGCCGCTCGGCAGGGTATTTTGACGAGCGCCTTGGCCGGGAAATACAGTACATGAACCAGCTTGCCCGGCTGGAAATACCCCCCCTGCGCAGCCTGCTTACCGTAAAGCTTGGCGAAATGCGGGCAAAGGGGGTTGCCGCCAAGCTGGACATTGCCTGCCCCGCCACCCGCCCCGGCATTAAGGAAGAAGATTTGCTGCGCTGCGTTGGCATACTGCTGGACAATGCCGCCGAGGAGGCCGCCCGCCACACCGGCGGCGAGGTGGCGGTAATTGTGTTGCAGTAGCAGGCAGAGTTTATGGTGGCGGTTTCCAACAGCTGCCCCGCGCAGCCCAACCTGCAAAGCATGGCGCGGCCGGGGTTTTCCACCAAGGGCCGGGGGCGGGGCGTGGGCCTTGCCAGCTACCACCGCATTGTAGGCCGCTACGCCAATTGCGTTGCCCGCACGGTTTGGCACGAGGGCATGCTTACACAGGAGCTGCGCATTTCGCTTGCAGCCCGCCAATAGAGAAAGGTTGTTATGGTTCCCATTTTCATTTGCGACGACGAGCCCGCGGTTTTGCAGGCCCTTGCCGACACCATACAAAAGCAGCTGTTTATTTTAAACTACGACATGGGCCCGGTGCTTACCGCCCAAAGCCGCGAGGAATTTTGGGGCCTGTACCAGCCCGCCAAAACCCCCGCCATTTATTTTTTGGATGTGGATTTGCAAACCCAGGCCAACGGCTTTGCGCTGGCCGCCGAAATACGCGGGCACGACCCCCTTGGCTCTATTGTGTTTGTTACCGGCCACGCCGACCTTGCCTTTGAAACCTTTCGCTACCGGCTGGCGGCGCTGGACTATATTGTAAAGGGCAGCCGGCAGCAGGTAGACGCCCGCATTGCCCAGTGCCTGGAAACCATACACGCCGGGCTTTTGGCGGCGGGGGCAAGGGTGGTTTCCTACTACCCGGTAAAAATATTCGACACCATACGCCACATTCCCATCAACGAAATTTTGTTTTTTGAGGCCGACGGCCCCAGCCACCGCATTATTTTGCACACCCAGCACGAGGCCATTGGCTTTTTTGGCAGCCTGAACGCCATTGAGGCCGAGCTGGAGGCGGGCTTTTTCAGGGCGCACCGCAGCTTTTTGGTAAACCGGGGTAAAATAGAAAGCATTCAGCTGGCGGCGCAGGCGGTGCGGCTGTGCACCGGGCAGGTTTGCCCCCTTTCCCGCAGCGCCAAAAAAGCCCTGCGGGAAACCAGCCCCCCGTAAACCTGCCGCCCGCGATACCAAAACGCCCGTTTGCGAGGGTTTGCCGCAAAAACCGCGCCTTGTGGTACAATAAGCCCGAGGTGATATATACATGGATACCATGAACGACCCAATTGTAATTCAAAGCTCTATCAGCCGCACCGCCGCCCGCAAAAAGGCCTTTGGCGCCTACAACCGGCTGGGCTTTGCCTTTGTTGTTTTTTTGGCTTCGCAGGTTGTGCTGCCCTCTTTAATTAGCATGCTGCTGGCCGCCGTTGCCCCCGCCCTGCTGGAAACCGCCGTTATGGGCATGCCGGTTGCCTATTTTTGCATGTACATCATTGGCTTTCCCTGCATGCTGCTGGTGCTGAAAAAGCTGCCGAACACCGCCGAAGGGCTGGCCCCCGCGCCCGAAAAGCCTTTTAGCCCAAAGCAGGTATTGCTGCTTTTCCCCTTTGGCTACGCCATTATGAATGTGCTGGCCATTGCCATTAACCTGATAGAAACCGCCATTGGCCGCTCGGGCACCGTTACCACCGCCGATTTGGTGGCGGGCAACACACCCTGGTGGATAACCTTTGTGGGCGGGGTTATTATTGCCCCCGTTATGGAGGAAATTGTTTTTCGCCGTTTGGTGTACCGCAAGGCCGCCGGGTACGGCGCCGTACCCTATATTTTGTGGAGCGCGGTTGTGTTTGGCCTGTTCCACCTGAATTTCGGCCAAAGCATTTATGCCGCCGCCTTGGGCGCCGTGCTGGCCATTGTTACCTACCGAACCGGCTCGGTTAAAACCACCATTGCCATGCACCTGCTGATTAACCTTACCGGCGGCGTGGGCCTTGGCAGCATTATTTTAAGAACCCAAAACGAGGCGCTGGTTGGGGTGTACTCTATTGTAAGCCTTGCCATTATGGCAATTGGCATTGTTTGCGGCATTATTTTGCTGCGCACCAAAGGCCTTTCCTTCCACGAGCGCGCCCCGCTGGAAATGGTGGCCAAAACCCGCACCGCCTTTTTAAACCCCGGCACCATTGTGTACCTTGTGGTTTGCATTGCCCTGATTGTGGCGGTGTTTTTTATGTAGAACTTGCGCCCCGGCGCGCAGGGGCATATATATACAAAAGGCCGTATCCCCCGTGGGGGATACGGCTTTTTGCGTGGGGCGCGAAACACCATGGGCCCGGCGGCAGGGAAGGCCGGAAAGAGAAAAAGGCAAGGCCCGGCCAGACCGGCGCCCGCCACAGCGCAGGGCGGCAGGAGGAAAGAGCGGGGCTTGCCG
>JBKEBR010000066.1:0-5035 GCA_047973285.1 Oscillospiraceae bacterium
GCAGGGGCGGGGGGCGCCGGTTCTGCCTCGGCGGCAGGCTCTGCAAAAGGCTCACTCGAGGCCGCGGGCGGGCTTTCCGTCTCCAGTGTTTGCGCATAGGGCGAACTGGAAACAGAAAAAAGAAGGGCGAAAACACATACAAATGCGGCGGCCTGTTTTATAAAATACCCGCTGGTTTTAAAAAGCTTCATTGGTATACTCCTTATTATTAATATTTTTTGGCACTTTCCATTGCTTTCAGGCATCGGGCAGGGTGGCGGGCAGGCATAAAAAAACAGAAAACCAGGGCGGCTTTCTGTTCAAACTGCGTTTGGGCTTTGCGGCGAGGCTAAAGGCCGCACGGGGTAAGCGCACAAAACAGGTTTGAAAATTGGCCGCGGCTGCACACCTTGCAGGATGCCAAAGGCATTCGGCAGGGCAAACAGGGCAAGCTGTTTTTAAACGCGTCTGCTTTGTGTGTAAATGGGTGCATACAGTGCTCCTTTGCTAAAACATATATATCAGATATGAATTATATGTTTTTAAATTATTATTAATTTACCATGCACCCCTGCTGCTGTCAAGTGCTTTTTTTGAAATCTTCCGTTTCGCCCGCAAGGGCGGCAAACGGCCGGGCTTTCGGTATAAAGAATTGCCCCGGCGGCCCGGCGCGGCGTTTTGCGCCCTGCGCTTTCGGGCAAAGCGGGCAGGCGGCAAAACAAGGGATGCGCAGGGTGTACCGGCATAAAAAGGTTTTGCATATTGACAAAACCAGGCGGGATTGTTACTATATACACTAAATTCATATATATCCTATAGGTATACAATGATTTTCAAATATAGCTGCTTTTTACGGCGGCAGCCCGGCCCCTGCGGCGGGCAGGCGCACCGCTCCAATAGCGGCAATTAAGAAAGGAAAATGCCCTATGGCTTCTGAAAATAAGCGCACGGTTACCCCGCAGCAAATTGCCGGGGTAAATGCACAGGCGGCCTCTCTGGTAGATTTGAGAGAGCCCGATGAATTTATCATTGGCACCATTCCGGGTGCCGTCAACATCCCCTTTAGCCGCTTTGCCACAGAAATTTATACCCTCCCGCAGGAAAAGCCTGTTTACCTGTTCTGCCGCACCGGAGACTGGAGCGGCGAGGTGCTGGAAATATTGCTGGATGCCGGGTACAACGCCTACGAGCTGGAGGGCGGCTATGCCGCCTACCGCAGCAGCGGGCCTGTACCGCAGCAGCCCGCCCCTGCGCCCCAAAGCGCGCCGCCTGCCGCCGCTGCCGCCGAAATGCAGGTAATTGATGCCACCGGCCTCAAATGCCCCGGGCCCATTGTGAAGGTTGCCGATGAACTGCGGGCATTGCCCGTGGGTACGCGTGTTTTAGCCAAAGCCACCGAAGACGCCTTTTTCTCCGACATACGGGTGTGGTGTGAGCGCACCGGCAACAAGCTGGTAAGCCTTTCGGCGGAAAACGGCGCAATACAGGCGGTTATCGAAAAAAGTGAAGCGGCCGCCCCCGCTGCTGCGGCCCCCGCCGGAAACGACAAAACCATGGTGGTTTTCAGCGGCGATTTAGACAAAACCATTGCCGCCTTTATCATCGCCAACGGCGCCGCCGCCATGGGCCGCCGGGTAACCCTGTTTTTTACCTTTTGGGGGCTTAACATTTTGCGCCGGCCCAAAAAGGTTTCGGTTGCCAAAAGCCTGATAGAAAAAATGTTTGGTTTTATGATGCCCCGCGGCAGCAAAAAGCTGGGCCTTTCCCGCATGAACATGGCGGGCATTGGCCCCAAAATGATTCGCGGCATCATGAAAAGCAAAAATATCTTTTCACTGGAAGAGCTTATGCAGCAGGCGCTGGACCATGGCGTGCGGCTGGTGGCCTGCCAAATGTCTATGGATATTATGGGCATCCACAAAGAAGAACTGATTGAGGGCATAGAGCTTGGCGGCGTTTCCACCTTTATTGGCGCGGGCGAATTGTCAGACATGAGCCTGTTCATTTAAAGCTTTAAAACTGCCGGGCGGCCCGCCAAACGGCCTTGCAGCTGCCAAGGCTTTGCCGGATGTTTCAAAAAAGCCTGCCACATAAATACCGGCAACCTTTGTTTGGCAAAGCCATCGTTGCCAAAAGCGGCTGAAAAGCCCTGTGGGCCGCTGCCGAATGTATACTTTTAGGAGATTTTATTATGAAAATTACAGTTTCGGGTGCCGCGAAAGAATACCCCGCGGGCACCACCGTTGCCCGGCTTATTGAACTTGAACAGGTGGAAACGCCGGAGTATGTAAGCGTTGCCCTGAATGACGATTTTGTCAAAAGCGACGCCCTTGCCTCCACCGTGCTGCAAGAGGGGGACGTTGTGGAATTTCTGTACTTTATGGGGGGCGGGCAGTAATGGCGTTTACCAGCGAACAGCTGCAGCGGTATTCCCGCCACATCACCTTAAAAGAGGTGGGGGTAAAAGGCCAGAAAAAGCTGCTGGCCTCCCGCGTACTTATTATTGGGGCGGGCGGGCTTGGCGCCCCTGCCGCCCTGTACCTTGCCGCCGCCGGTGTGGGCACCATTGGCATAGCCGACGCCGACGAGGTGGACCTTTCCAACCTGCAGCGGCAGGTTATTCACACCACCGCCGATATTGGCCGCCCCAAGGTGGTTTCCGCCATGGAAACCATGAACGCCATCAACCCCGATGTAACGGTGCATACCTACCCCACCTTTGTAACGGCAAGCACCATTTTAGACCTTATCAAAGAGTACGATTTTGTTATAGACGGCACCGACAATTTCCCCGCCAAATTTTTAATCAACGATGCCTGCGTCATTGCCCAAAAGCCGTTCGGCCATGCGGGCATTATCCGCTTTAAAGGCCAGCTGATGACCTGGGTGCCGGGGCAGGGGCCCTGCTACCGATGCGTATTCAAACAGCCGCCCCCAAAAGATGCCGTGCCCACCTGCCGCCAGGCAGGGGTTATCGGCGCCTTGGCCGGGGTAATTGGCAGCCTGCAGGCAATGGAGGCCATCAAGTACTTTTTGGGAGAGGGGGAATTGCTCACCGGCAGGCTGCTCACCTTCGACGCCCTCTCCATGAATTTCCACACGGCCAAGCTGCCCGCCGCGCTGCCGGGCTGCCCGGTGTGCGGCAGCCACCCCACCATTACCCACCCGGTAGACTACGAGCAGGCCGCCTGTGAGGTAAAACTATGATTGTGCTTACCATGCAGCAATACGGGCAAATTGTACACCACGCCCTGCAGGGCTTTCCCAACGAGGCCTGCGGCCTGCTGGCGGGCGAAAAGGAAGGGGGGAGCAAGGTTGTTAAAAAGGTATACCTGCTGGACAACCAAGACCAAAGCCCCACCCATTTCTCAATAAGCCCCGCGCAGCAGCTGGAGGCCGTTCGGGATATGCGGCGGCTGGGGTATGTGCCGCTTGGCAATTTTCACTCCCACCCGGAAACCCCCTCCCGCCCCTCCGAAGAGGATAAGCGCCTTGCGCTGGACCCACAGGCGAGCTACCTTATTCTTTCCCGTGCCAACAAAGAAGAGCCTGTCTTAAAATCCTTTTCCATCGAAGGGCAGCGCTCTGCCGAGGAAATTCTTATTATACTGCCTGCGGGCGCATAGCCGCGGTTTTTGCATCCTTCTAAAACAAAAAATCTCCCGGAAGAAATTTCTTCCGGGAGATTTTTTTGATGTGAACACGGGGTACAAGGCGCTGTTTGGCCCTGCCTCTCTGCAAAATGCGCCGCGCCGGGCGCCCTGTAATACAAAGGAACTGTGCCCTTCTAAGAAAGGCCCAGCTGCTTTGCAAGGCCGGGCAGCCCGGCCTCAAAGTTTACGCCAAAGCGAATGTCGGTACCGGCTGCCTTGGTGCGCTCAATGCTTTGGGCGGTAAAGGTTACCGCCACCGCAATGGCCCCGGCAAGGCCGGCGCCGTTCAGCAGCGCGGCCACAAGGGCGCTGGCAAAAACGTCGCCTGTTCCGTGGAAGTAGCCCTCAATGCGGTTTGCAAAGGCATAGTCAAATTGCTGCAGGGCGGCGTCGTAGCTGGCGGCGCCAAGCTCTTTCTCGTCAAAATAAACGCCGGTAAGCACCACCTTTTGGGGGCCAAGCGCGGCCAGCTTTAACAAAAGGCTTTCAATGTATTCTTTGGTATAGGGGCCCTCCTGGTAGGTTTCGCCCAGCATCAGCGCCGCCTCGGTAATATTGGGCACAATAACATCGGCGCTTTGGCACAGCTTTTTCATTCCCGCGGGGAATTCCTGCGGGAAAATTTTGTACAGCTCGCCATTGTCGGCCATTACGGGGTCTACCACAACAAGGTTGTTTGGGGTTTTAAACCGCCTGAAAAATTCTTCAATAATATCCACCTGCTTCAAAGAACCCAAGAATCCGGTGTAAATGGCGTCAAACCCCAGGTGCAGGCTTTGCCAGTGGTCTGCTATGGGCAAAATATCGTCGGTCAAATCCCGAAAGGTGTAGCCCTCAATTCCGCCGGTGTGGGTGGAAAGAACGGCGGTTGGCAGGGCGCTCACCTCAATGCCTGCCGCGGAAATAATGGGCAGTGCAACAGTTAGCGAGCATTTGCCAAAGCAGGAAATATCGTGAACAGCGGCAATTCTTTTTTGGCCGGGCATAGGTTTTTCCTCCCTGCGGGCCTGCGCCGTCGGCGCGGCCCTTTCAATTTACTACAAAACACATGTGTTTTATATTTTTAAATATCATAAGGGCTGCCTTCGCTGTTGTCAACCATTTTTTATAAAAAAAGCCGGCAGCCTTGCGGGTGGCCTCTCTTGACAAACGCCGGTTATGGTTCTATCATTTAATGCATACCATTTAAGTAGGAAATGAGGCAGCGCATGAAGGTTTCAACAAAAGGCCGGTATGCCCTTGCGGCGGTTACCCACATGGCCCAACAGCATTCCACCGGCGAGTACATTACGGTGCTCAGCATTGCCGAAAGGCTGGGCCTTTCTAAAATATATCTGGAACAGGTGTTCTCCTTGCTCAAACGGGGCGGCATTGTAAATTCCACCAAGGGTGCCCAGGGCGGC
>JBKEBR010000067.1:0-1807 GCA_047973285.1 Oscillospiraceae bacterium
ATTATAATGTTTATACTGTGGCGGTTTATTTTGCTTATTTGCCTGCGGCGGGTATTTTTTGCCGCGGGTGGGCGCGCTGGTATAAGGCTGCTCATGCACCGGGGCGGCAAGCGGCCGCTGTAAAAATAATTGTACCGGAGGGCAGTTTATGCCAACACGCGAAAAAAAGCTTCTCGGCATTAAGCAGGGCATTGTTGTTTTGCTTATCTTCGCCATTGTATGCACATAAACCTACACCGGCATAACCTGCTGGAAGGTGCTGCAAGAGAACAAGGCAACAGCGGTACAAAGCAGCGTAACGGTGGAAAAGGGGCTTTTTAACGTAACCATATCCTTTCCTTCGGCAGCCATTGCCAATGTTTTTGCCGAAGAAACGGCGGAAGAATATGCGGCGGCCTTGCAGCAGCAAAGCGGTGTGAAAAAGGCGGAGGTGAACCAGGCCGGCACCGTGGTGCTTACCGTAAGCAGAAGCTACTATAAAACCCTGGCAGAGAACACCCGCACCAGGTTTACAGACAACCTTACCACCTATGTAAACAGCGGGGACTACCCGTTTATCAGCCAGCTTGCGTATTCGCAAGACATGGCAACCATTACCGTTACGGTAAACCTTACCGCTTATACCCGGCTGAACGATGGGACGCTGGCCCCTAAAATTGGCGCGCAGGCCCTGTTTTACCTTGGCCTTACCGAAAGCAGCGCGGCCCAGGTGCAGGTAGTGTTTGTAGACGGCAGCACCCAGGAAACCATAGATACCCTAACCTATACCGCCTAAGGGCGGCTTTGCCGCCCCAGGGGCCGCCCGTTTTGCCATTGGTGCGCAAAGCGGGCGTTTTGCTTGCAAAGGCGGCTTTTGCGAAGCGGCGGTGGGTTTGCACTTTGCTTATGCAGCCCCGCATGCCGTGCTTTGCTTTTAGCCGCAACCTGGCCTGCCGCGCAAAATGGGCCTGCTGGCGGTTTGCTTTTGAAATTAAATTATAACGGACAAGCGCCCGAAAAATTCCCCTGCGGCGGGGCGAAATAAAACCCGGCAAAAGCCCGCCGAACGATTGACAGTTGCCGCCGCGTATGATATTATATTTAAGCGTTCTGCCCTCTGACGCGGAGAGGTGTCCGAGTGGTTTAAGGAGCTGGTCTTGAAAACCAGTGTCTCCGCAAGGGGCCGTGGGTTCAAATCCCACCCTCTCCGCCATTTTGGTTTTTTGGCAGAAACCGGCGGAAGGCGGGCATTGAAAAACAGAATATCTTTATTTTTTTTGACTTTGGAGAAGTACTCAAGAGGTCGAAGAGGCGCCCCTGCTAAGGGTGTAGGGCGGGAAACCGTCGCGAGGGTTCAAATCCCTCCTTCTCCGCCAAAGGAAAACCACGGATTTATACCAATTGTTGGTGTCTATCCGTGGTTTTTTGTTGCGATACTTGCCATTTTTCTATTTGGAGAAGCAGTGCTTCAGCCAATAGAGGTTATCTGCGATACCTTCTGGGTATAAAGGGGGTTGTTGATTATGCTGTTATATGGGGAAGATAGCGAGGTGCAATTCAATGCTTAATTTGCGAGATATAATTGTTGGGTTCTTAAAGTACATGCGAAGTTATAATATAGAGATATATAATGAATTCAGTTTGCAACATGAGCTAGGCATATACTTGCGCAATGAATTGCTTGAATATCGAGTGCAGTTTGAGAGAAATACTCGGTATTTTAATATATATAACTTAGTGAAACATGAGATAGATATTGTTGTTTTTAGCAACACTGAACGATACGCCATTGAATTGAAGTATCCTTTAAATGGGCAATATCCAGAAC
>JBKEBR010000068.1:0-4107 GCA_047973285.1 Oscillospiraceae bacterium
CTGTTCAGTTCGGGCAAAACACGTTCCAGGCTAATTTGGGAGGATGTCCCCAAAAAGCCGGTTGCCGTGGTGTAAAAGTTAAGAATGGTATACTCATACTGTTTCATCTTTCAGCCTCTCTTTTGCAGCCTTAGGCCTGCTTTTCATTTACAATGCAATGCAAAAATTTCATTATGAATAAACAACAAAAGGCAAGCCATAAACACAGCGAGCGCAGGTTGCTTAAGGCTGCTTTTGGGTTTTATAGTTCAGCTCCGGCAAATTGGTGGAAACCTTGGTGTTGGCAGGAATAGACCCGGTAATAAAGCTGTTGCCCGCTATAACAGAGTTTTTACCAATTACCGTGTCCCCGCCCAAAATGGTTGCATTCGCATAAATAACCACGTTGTCTTCAATGGTGGGGTGCCGCTTTACCCCCGTAAGGTCTTGCCCTTTTCTGGTGGAAAGGGCGCCAAGGGTAACCCCCTGGTACAGCTTTACATTGCTGCCAATGATGGTGGTTTCCCCTATTACAATGCCGGTGCCATGGTCTATAAAAAAATAATCGCCAATTTGCGCGCCGGGGTTAATGTCGATGCCCGTGTCGCCGTGGGCGTACTCCGACATAATGCGGGGAATAAAGGGAATGCCCATGTTGTACAGTTCATGCGCCACCCGGTACACGTAAATGGCAAAAATACCGGGGTAAGAAAAAATAATCTCTTCTTTGCTTTTGGCCGCGGGGTCGCCCATCAGCTCGGCCTCCACGTCTTTCAGCAGCTGGGTTTGAATTTCCGGCAGCTTGTTTAAAAAACCAAGCACCAGCCGCTCGGTTCTGTCTTCAATTTCTTTCAGGTTGGTTTTGCTTTCTTTGTAAGACAGCGCAATGTAAACCTGCTTGAACATTTTTTCGTACACAACCGCCAGCGCGTTGCCGGCAAAGTTTTTAAAAGAAACATAGGCCATGTTTTCGCTGCCAAAATAACCCGGGAACATCAGGCGGCGCAGCTCCAGCAAAACCTCAATAATGGCCGCGCGCCGGGGTATTCTTTCCCCTATGGCAATTTCAAATATTTCCTGCTTGGCATAGTTTGCCGCAAGCTTTTCGGCGGCTTCGTCTATGCTTTGTTTTACATTTTTACTCACAGTTATTCCCCTTTGGCATTCTGCCCGCACAAGCTTTTCATGCGGCGCAGGCACAGCCGGTTTTCAGTTTTCAGGCACCCGGCTTGCAACACCCCTGCGCCATTCGGTTTTCAAATGCCGCCGCAAAACCCGGCCTGTACCGGGCATTTTATACCGCCCGGTACAAAACAAACGGTTTTCGCAGGCGCCTGTATTATCTATTATAGTAACTCGGCCCTTTGTTTGCTACCCTTTTGCCCCAAATAATTCGGCAAAGGCCCCTTGGCATAGCGGTTTACAGCAGTTTGTGCCGCAAAGCGCAGCAAGCCTTTAGGCTTTGCCGCCCCGCCATTGCCGGTTTTAGTTGCGGCCCGCCCTGCTGTATAACGCTTGCCTTTGCTTACCGTTTACCCTATTGGCCCCTTGGCAGGCTTTATTGACCCTGGCTGCGGCACGTAGTATGATGGCCTGTGTAACGTATGCGTTTTGGGCGCCGCTTTGGGCCACCCATTTTACAGAAAGGGGCCGCCGCCATGAATGAGGAAAAATTTACAGGCCTTGCCGCGGTATATTCAAAATTCCGGCCCGGTTACCCAGCAGATCTTCTTCAATACCTGCATGCTGAAGCTGGGTTTGCGCCCGGCAAAACCGTGGCCGACATTGGCGCAGGCACCGGCATTTTCAGCAAATTTCTAGCGGAAGGAAACAGCCCTGTAATTTGTGTGGAACCAAACCCCGGCATGCTGGCGCTTGCCAAACAAGAGCTGGCTCTTTACCCACTTTGCCGCTTTGTACAGGCCTCTGCCGAGCACACCACCCTACCCGAAAGCAGCGTAAACTTTGTAACCGTTGCCCAGGCGTTCCATTGGTTCAACCGGGAAGCTTTTCGGCTGGAATGCCAACGAATTTTAAAGCCCGGCGGCAGGGTGGTGCTGGTATGGAACAGCCGCGAACAGCGGGCGGCAATAACCGTGGAAAACGCTGCGGTAAACCGGCAGTATTGCCCCAATTTTAAGGGCTTTTCCGGCGGAATACAAGAAGACCCCGCTTTTTATGCCAATTTTTTCAAAAATGGCCGCTGCGAATGCAAGGCGATTGAAAACAACCTGCTGTTTACATTGGAAAATTTTATTGGGCGCAATTTATCTTCCTCTTACGCCCCAAAACAGGGCAGCCCGCAATATAAAAACTATATCAAGGCGCTGGAAGGCCTGTTTAACCGTTACAGCAAGGGCGGTATGCTGGCCGTGCCCAATGCCGCCAAAAGCTATATGGGGGCGGTGTAGCACAGGGTTTGCGGCGCTTTACCGCAGAGCCACCACCCGGCCACCGCCAAAGGCCTTTTCCCACCCGCAAAACTTTGCCCGTCATAAATTAGCGTTCTATTGTATTTTTACCGATGTTTTACGCACAAAGACCGCCTTGAGGCAAAGCAAAGGTTAGCTGACGCAGAGCCGAACACTTTGGCACGCCTCAGAAGCAAGTTAGCTTGCGCCGCCCGCTTTAGGGCAAACATTTATTTTAAAAGAAGCAAAAGCTATATACCATATTGTATAAAGTAAAAGCAAAGGCACCGGGCCTTTGCTTTTTTTGCATTATACCGCCCCGCTAGAAGGGGCTTTGCCCTGTTAGCCAGCCTTTTTGCTGCCAATAGCTTTTATCCAGCGGGGCCCAGTTGTTGTCCTGCTGCATTTTTTTCATAACCCAAAACAGCCCCCGGGTTTTAACAGAGGCCTTGCGGTGAGCCCCTTTTTCAACTTTTTGGGCAATGCGGGCAAGCTTTTGCTCTATTTTGGCTCTTCGCTTTTGGGGTATATCATTGTACTGCAACGCGCTTACCCGCAGGCCGTAGCTGTAAATATGTGGCACGCCCCAAAAGAACAGGCTGTCCTGCATGGTTTTTACCGTTTTTTTCATTCCCGCGCCGGCCGCCGTGGCAAGCACCACCGCCTGTTTTGAAAACATGGCCTCGCCCGGGCGGTGGTTGGCAAAACGGTACCCCAAATGGTCCAAAAGGTTTTTCATTTGGGCGGTAACATTCAGCACATAGCAGGCCGACGCAAAAACGAGCAGGTCGGCCGAATCCATTGCGCACAAAACCGGCTGCACGCCTTCCGCGTGGGGGCAGGTGTGTTCCCCCTTAAAAAAACAATTTGTACAGCCGGTGCAAAATTCCCGAACAAAATCTTTAGGGAAAAACTCCTGCACGGTGTTTTCCTCTTTGCCCAACATGCCAAGCAGCCGCTGGGCAAAGGTATAGGTATTTCCCTTGTTGTTTTGCCCATACACCACTACAATGTTCATTCTTTTTCCTCTTTCATATAAAGGGCGGTAAACTGCTCTACATGCTGCCGCAAAATTTTCAGCGCCTGTTCCTCCTCTTCAGGGCAGGCGTCGCACCGGCACAGCAGCAGGTAAATGGGCCCGTAAAAGTGCAGGGCCGCTATGGCAGGGCTGCCTGCGCGCATTTTGCCCTCTTTTTGCAGCAACTCAAAAATTCCGCTTTGAAACGCAAGCGGCGCCTGAATATACCGCTCATAAAAGGTTGCCGCAAGAGCAGAATGCCCGTATTGCTCTATGGTTAGCATTCTTCGCACCCCTGCCGCATACTCATCGTGCAAAAAGTACAAAAACAGCGCCGTACTGGCCTTGTTCAATTCTTCGGTTGCCATTTTGCCGTACACCGGGGCCGCCTCTTCAAAGCTGCCCGGAGCCGCGCCCGCCACCGCCGCGGCCGCCTCGTAACGCCGGTCCATTTCTTCCAATATTGAATGAAAAATCTGCCGTTTACCGGCAAAGTGCTTATAGAGAGAAGCGTCTTTTATGCCCACCGCTTCGGCAATTTCCTTTACCGAAACCCCTGCATAGCCTTTTTGGGCAAAAAGGCTTAGGGCGCAGGTGATAATTCTTTCCCGAGTATTTCGTTTTGCCACCGGGCACCTCCTTGCTGCGGCCCGCAGTTGGGCCCCGAAAAGTTATGTAGGAAACCTGCTGTTTTCCTGC
>JBKEBR010000069.1:0-2437 GCA_047973285.1 Oscillospiraceae bacterium
CCGGTGCCGGTGTATGCAAGCGAGGCAACCTTGAACGCGCTGCGCTATATGGACGCCGTACAGCCCGATACTCAATTGGTTGCCATTGGCAGCACCCCCATGAACATTTTGGGTTTTACGGTGTATGGGTTTGCCACCAGCCACGATTCAGCAGGCTGCTGCGGTTTTCATATTACCACCCCCAGCGGCGCTACCATGGCAATTGCAACCGACCTTGGCGTTATAACGCAGGAGGTTTTTTCTCACTTGCAAAGTGCGCAGCTGGTGGCGCTGGAAGCAAACTACGACATAGAACAACTGCGAATGGGGCCATACCCATATTATCTCAAAAAGCGAATTTCTTCTTCGCGGGGGCACCTTTCCAACGATGATTCCGCCGCCGCAATTGCAAGGCTTATTGCAAACGGGTGCCGCCGCGTGGCCCTTTGCCATTTAAGCCAGGAAAATAACCACCCCAACCTTGTTTTGAATTCTTTAGACAGTGCCCTGTTCAGCGAAGGGGTACAGTTGCCCGAGGATTGTGTCATTCAAATTTCAAGGCGTTACCAAACCAGCCCTTGGATTCATTTCTGACTTTTTGCAAAGAAAAGGGAGGGCGATATGCAGCACGTTTCCATTGTGTGTATTGGCAAGCTTAACCAGGCATTTTATGCTTCCGGCGTGGCCGAGTATACGAAACGCCTTTCCGCATTTTGCCGTTTTGAAATAACAGAATTGCCGGAAGAAGCCATTGATGAAAAAAACGCTTCGGCGGCATTGATAGACATGGCTTTAAAAAAGGAAGCTGCCAAAATACTGGACGCCGTGCCCAGAAATGCCCAGCTTGTTTCGCTTTGCATAGAAGGCAAGCAGCTTACCAGCGAAAATTTTTCAAAATGGCTGGAAAACGCCGCCATAGCAGGCTGTGGCACAGTGGCGTTTGTAATTGGCTCTTCCCACGGGCTGGCCGACAGTATAAAGCAAAAATCCACTTTGCGGCTCTCGCTTTCAGGTATGACCTTTCCTCACCAGCTGGCACGGCTTATGCTCACAGAGCAAATTTACCGCGCCTTTACAATACGCGCGGGCAGCAAATATCACAAGTAAAGGGGCTTACCATGAAGTACGTTGTGCAAAATTTTAAAGGACGCTACAGAGAAATTATTCTTGGCCCTTTATTTAAATTGCTGGAGGCAATTTTAGAGTTGCTGGTTCCCCTGGTGATGGCCAATATTATTGATGTTGGTATCAAAAACGGGGATACCGCCTATATTCTTCGCAACGGCCTTTTAATGGTGCTTCTGGGTGTTTTGGGAATTATAAGCGCCCTTATTTGCCAGTATTATGCGGCGCTGGCCGGGGGCCATTTTGGCAAAAACCTGCGCGGGCAGCTGTACCGCCATATCATGAAATTTTCAGAACAGGAAACCGCCCGTTTTGGGTCTGGCGCCCTTATTACGCGCCTTACCAACGATACAAACCAAATTCAAGCCGGCGTAAATATGGCCATTCGCCTTGGCAGCAGGGTACCTTTTTTGGCAGTTGGCAGCATTGTTATGGCAATTGCCCTCAATTGGAAAATTGGCCTTGTTTTTTTGGTAAGCACCCCGTTAATTGCGGTGGCTCTGTACTTTATAATGAAACGAACCGTGCACCATTATCAAGAAATACAGGCGGGGCAAGACAGGCTTTCTCAGCTGGCGGGCGAAAACCTGGAGGGCGCCCGGGTCATTCGGGGTTTTTCCCGGCAGCAGCAGGAAAAACAGGAATTTGAGCAGGCGGCGGGCAGCCTTACAGACCTTACGGTACGGGTTGGTAAAATTTCAGCCACGCTGAACCCCCTTACCAACGTAATTGTAAACATAGCCATTGTTGCCATTGTTTGGCTCGGCGCTGATTTTGCCTTTAGAGGAACTGTGCTGCCGGGCGAAATTATTGCCCTTGTAAGCTATATGAACCAAACGTTGCTTGCGCTGGTGGTAGCCGCCAACCTTATTGTGCTGTTTACCCGCGCTGTTGCCAGCACACGCCGCGTGGCCGAAGTGCTGGACACACAACCCGCCATTACAGACGGGCCGGGGGCCCAGCCCAAAGAAGATGCTCCTGCAATTGAATTTGAGAACGTGGATTTTTTCTACCACGAAGGAGCCGAGAAGGCGCTGGAAAATATCAGCTTTTATGTTTTGAAAGGGCAAACCATTGGTATTATTGGTGGTACGGGAAGCGGGAAAACCACGATTGTTAATTTAATTATGCGAAACTTTGATATTGCCAGCGGGGCCATTCTGGTGAAAGGCATTAATGTAAAGCAATACACCTTACACCAGCTTCGCCGGCAAATTGGCCTTGTGCCCCAGGCAGCCGCGATTTTCAGTGGAACGGTACGGGAAAACCTGCGTATCTCGAAAGAAAGTGCCACCGATGAGGAGTTGTGGCAGGCTTTGGAAACCGCGCAGGC
>JBKEBR010000070.1:0-6399 GCA_047973285.1 Oscillospiraceae bacterium
CATTGTTTATTACCGTAGGCTTGCCGCAGGTTATCTTATTGCTTAGTCCCAGTAATTTATTCTTGTATGAGGTGATATGTCTATGATAACCACTCTTTTGCAAGCCATCATCAACGGTATTTTAATTGGCAGCTTCTATGCGCTAATGGGCATGGGGCAAAACGTAATTTTTGGAGTTATGAAAATTATTAACTTCTGCCAAGGAGAACTGTTGATGGTTGGCATGTATTTTTCATTTGTATTTTTTGACACCTTTGGTATAGACCCGTATTTCTCTATTCCGCTAGTTATGCTATGCCTGTTTGGTTTAGGCGGCCTTATTCAGCACAGCTTGATAACACCTTCACTGGGTACCAAAAGTTTCACAAATCTTTTGTTTCTCACGGTTGGGTTTCTTGCCCTGCCCTGCCCTTTCTTGCCCTGCCCTGCCCTGCCCTGCCCTGCCGCAAAACACAAAGCTGCCGCCGGGCAGGGCACAGAAAAAATTTCCTGTGCACACCGCCCGGCGGCAGCCGTTTTTATGCTTTTCAGTTCATGCCCGCGTCGGCTTCCACACTGGTAGAGGCGGGGGCGCCTCCGGTTTTGCCGCCCACAAGGTTCCGCAAAATATCTTTAATGTCAATGCCGGTGGCCTCGGTTAAGCCGTCAATTACCTGGTTGGAGTTCACCATAACATCCTTCACCAGCTTGCTGGCGTTGCCTTCGCCGTACATCACAATTTTTTCGGTTTTGGCCAGCGGCTCGGCGGCGTTTTTCACCACCTCGGGCAGGGCGGCCGGGTACATTTCCAAAATGGAAGCCTCACCCATGGCGCGCATGGCCTCGGCCTTTTTGGCAATGGCAAGGGCTTCGGCCTCGCCTACGGCTTTCACGCCGAAGGCCTCCTGCTCTTTGGCATAGCGCAAAGCGTCGCTTCGGCTTTTTTCGGCCTCGGCCTCCTGCACGGTTTCATACTTTTTGGCTTCGGCCTCTTTCTGGCGAATAAACAGGTTGGCCTGGGCCTTTTGCTCCTGGGCATAGCGGTCGGCGTCGGCTTTTTTGCGCACGTCGGCGTCCAGGGCTTTTTCGTTAATCTCAATCTGCCGTTCCTGAATAATAACCTCGCGCTCTTTGCGGGCAATGTCGGCGTTGGCCGAGGCAACCTCAATTACCTTGCGCTGCTCCTGCTGCTGAATTTCATACGCCGCGTCGGCCTCGGCCTGGCGGGCGTCGGCCTGCTTTTTCAGCTCGGCCTGCTTAATCAGCAATTCGTTGTTCTGGGCCGCAATTTTGGCCTCGGCCTCGGTGCGGGCCATGTTGGCCTCTTCCTTTGCAAGCGAGGTGGCAATGTCTATGTCGCGCTCACCGCGGGCCTTGGCAACGGCGGCGTCTTTTTTAATTTGCACCACATTGTCCATACCAAGGTCTTCAATTACCTTGTTCTGGTCTACAAAGTTCTGTATGGTAAGGTTTACAATTTCAAGGCCCATTTTGCGCATGTCGCTCATGGCGTTTTCCTGCACCATGTTGGCAAACTTGTCGCGGTTCTGCACCAGCTCGGTCAGCTTCATCTGGCCCACAATTTCGCGCATGTTGCCCTCCAGCACCTGCTGGGCCACCATGCCAATGTCCTCCTTGCGGCGGCCCAGAAAGTTCTGGCTGGCAAGGCGAATGGAGGCGAGGTCGGAGGATACCTTGATGTTGGCAACGCCGTCCACAAAAATGTTGATGTATTCGGCGGTGGGCACGGCGGAATTGGTTTTAATGTCCACCTGCATCAGGCTGAGGGGAATTTTATCCAGCCTTTCAAAAAAGGGAATGCGTATGCTGGAACGCCCCACAATAATTTTTGTTTCCTTGCGCACGCCTGAAATTATAAAGGCCTGGTCGGGCGGGGCCTTTACATAGCCCAGGCAGGCAATTAAAACAACAACCAGCGCCACAATTACAACCGGCAAAACAATTGCAAATTCCATCTCTTTTCCTTTCTTAAACAGCAATGATACTTCCCCCGGCGCACCGCACACGCGCCAAACAAAAGGCGCGCCGAAAGCGTATTATAATTATAGCCTTTTTGGCGGCGGGTAGCAAGGCATTCCAACCTTGCAGCAAACATTTTTCAGCCTTTTCTTTTTTAAAACCACAGGGCGTGGTATATGGGCCGTAGCGCCCTCTGTGCCCCGGCAAAAGGCGGTGCCCGCCGCCCCTGCCGTTTTGCCCGTAAAAAACGCGGGTGTTTTTACCCACCGGCCCCGCGCCGCCCTGCCCCGGCGGCGGCAAAAAAAGGCGGGCCCGGCAGGGGCCGCGCGAGACTTTTTTGCAAAACCGCACCGTTTCAAGGCACCAAAAGCACCCGGCAGGCATAAAAGTGCATAAAACAACACGGGCATTTTCACCCGCCGCGGCAGGGCCAATTTTTTGGCCTCTCTGCCGGGCAACGCGCTTGTTGGCCCCTGCCCCTTCTGTGCAAAGCCGCCCACGCGGCATAAAACAAACAGCCTCCATACCGCTTTTTATCAAAAACTTTGCAGGCCCCTTCTGGCAGGCAGCCGCCCTTTGCCGAACCACCCGTTCTGCAAAGGTTTTCTCAATTGTTCCATACAAAAGCAGCAAGCGCCCTGTGCGGCGCTTGCTGCTTTTGTATGGCGCTGCCCCGCGGGGGGCGTCAGTTCATCATTTGGCGCAGGGTATCCACCAGCGAATCCGAAAGGTCGCGCAGGCGGGCATCCTTACTTTCTTCCTCGTCATACCGGTAGGCTTCGGCAGTTTGAGGCCAGTTGCTTGCGGCGGTGGGGCTGCTGGAATAGGTTGCGCGGAAGGAGCGGGCGTTGCCACCACCCTGCACTACGGTGGGTTCAGGGCGCGCCGCACGGCGTTCCTGCGCAGGAGCACTATAACCTACCGGCATTGAGCCCTCCTGCTGGCGCTCTGCCTGGAAAAAAGGCTGTGGACGCTGCACCGACGGCGCAGAGCTTGGAAACCTGTCTATCTGAAGGCCAAAGGTGGAAAGGCTCTGCTCGGTGTAGGCCAACGCGTTCGCCACCTTGTTCAGGGTGTGCTGCACCGCCTCCAGCGAGTTGCTTACATTCCCCTCCACGCCCGAAATTTCGGTGCGCAGGTTGTAAATGCTTTCTGAAATGCCGCCGGCGCTCGCCTTCATCTGGCGGTGAATGCGCTCGCGCTCGGCAATGGCGTTGTCGCGAATGCGGTTGGCCTCGGCGTTGGCCTCGGCAATAATGGCGGTGGCCGCCTGCCGGGCGTTGGCAATGTTCTCCTCTTCGCCCGTTTTGCCGCTTTCTTCAAGTTGCTTTTGCAGCGTTTCCCTTTCTTCTTGCAGCTGCTGCAAAGCGGTTTGCTGCTGGCCCGCCTGCTGCAGCTGGGTAAGCTGCAACCGAAGGTTCTGGGCCTCCAGCAGGGCCTGCTGCAATTGCCCGGCGGCCTGCTGCTGGGTGGCAAGCTGCTCCTTCAGGCCCTGTGCCTCCTGCGCGGTTTGCTGCTGGGCGGCAAGCTGCTCCTTTGCTTTTTGGGCCTCTGCCAAAGCCTGCTGCAGCTGCTGCTCCAGCTGCTGCATTTCTTCGGCGGTGGGCATGCCCTGCACCCACTGCCCCTGGGTGGCCTGCTGCAGCTGCTGGGCAACCTGCGCGTAGGCCTGCTCGTATTTTTGAAATTCCTGCCGCAGCCAGGCGTTTTCCTGCTGGGCGTTGTACAACTGGTCCCGCAGCTCCTGCAATTCGTCGGCAGACTGGCTGGTGGCCTCTTTTGCAATTTCCAAATCCTGCAGGGCCTGGTTCAAACGGGCCCCCTGCTCCTGCAGCTGGTGGTTTAACGCCTCGTTGGCTTGCTGGGCCTGCTGGGCCTCGGCGCTGAAAAACCCGCCCGCCTGGGAGGAGGACTGCTTCTCCAGGGTTTTAATGCGCTGGGTAAGCTCTTGAATGCGGCGTTCGTCCGCCTCCTGCCGCTGGTAGTTTTCATCGGCAAGCTCTTCCAGGTACTCCAGAACTTCTTCCTTGTTAAAACCAAACATAGAGCTTGTAAACAGCTTGCCCCCAGCCTGCGGGTTGTACTGTTCGTAGTCATGGTTTTGTTCTGCCATGCACCGCACCGTCCTCTCAAGAAAAAGCTGCCCATAACGAAAAGTGTATTCGTTTACAGTACAGGTTACTGGTAAAATTTACGCCGGTATTGCCTGCAAAAACGGCACCTGCCGGAAGGCATAATTACATAGCTTATATAATAGCATATCAAAATTGGCATTACAACTGTAAACACCCTGTAATATATTAATAAATTGTTAACAATATCAAAACAATTATAAAAAATGTTTTCCAATGGCGCACTTACCGGCCGCCAAGGCAAACGGCCCGGCGCTATTCCACCACGGCAATGCCCATGCCCGCCAAAAGGTCCAGCGCTTTGGCGGCGTTGGCCCCGTTGCCCGAGCCGCAAAGCCCCTTCAAAACCCGCACATTGGCCAGCGGAAAAGCGGTGTGCAGCAAAATGGCGTTGGCCAGCACGCAAATGTCGGTTACCACCCCGCACACCTCCACCACATCGGGCGCGCCGCCGCACAGCTCTTCGGCCTGGCGGGCAAGGGTGGGGCTGCCAAAGGTGGGCTTGTCCAGCAGCAGGGTGCGCGGGCGGGGCGCCGTTTCAAAGCCGTGCAGCGCGCCGTACAGCCGGTGGCCCGGGGTGCCCTTTATGCAGTGCTCCACCGGCAGGTGAATGCCCTCGCGGGTGTGCAGGTAGTCGGCCTCGTGGGTGTCGCGGGTAAACACAACATAGCCGCCCTCGGCCAAAACCTGCTCGGCCGCCTGGTACAGCGGCTTTTCCAGCTGCTCGGCCCCGGCAAAGCCAAGGGCGCCATCCACAAAATCCTGCTGATAGTCTACAACAACCAGTAATTTTTTCATAATTTACTCCTGCATGTAGTCTTCCGTTTGGGTTTCTTCGCCGTTTTCCCGGTATACCCGCTGCACCCGGCGGGTAAGCCCGCACAAAATTTCGTAGCTGATGGTGCCGCATTTTTCGGCGGCCTGCTCGGTGCTGTCGGCCCCGCCGCCCCCAAACAGGGTGGCAACGTCCCCCATTTCCACACCGGGAATGGCGCTTACATCGGCCACGCACTGGTCCATGCACACCCGCCCCAGCACCGGGGCGCTTTGCCCGTGAATGCCCACCACCCCCCTGCCCGAAAGCAGGCGGTTGTAACCGTCGGCATAGCCCGCCGCAAGGGTGGCTACCCGCATGGGGCCGGGGGCGGTAAAGGTGCGGCCATAGCTTATGCAGTCGCCCTTTTGCAGGGTTTTCACCTGGGTTACCACGGTTTTCAGCTGCAAGACGGGCGCAAGGCCAGGTAGCGCCGCCTCGGCGCTGGGGGCGCAGCCATACAGAATAATGCCGGGGCGCACCATATCCAAATGCATATACCCGTGGGCAACCAGCCCCGCCGAATTGCAAATGTGGGTGGTTTGAAAGCCAATGCCAAGGGCACCCAGCGCCTGCCGCACCTGCAAAAGCAGGGCGTACTGCCCCTCGGTGTAGGCAATGTCGCCCGGCCGGGCGGAATCGGCCACGGCAAAGTGGGAAAACAGCCCCACCGGCGCAAGGCCGGGCAGGCGGCAGGCGCCGGCCAATTCCTCCACCGCCGCGGCCATGTCGTCCTTGGCGTTAAAGCCAAGGCGGCCCATGCCGGTTTCTATTTTAAAATGGGCGTCTACCCGCACCCCGGCCTCCACGGCCCTTTGCGAAAGCAGGCGGGCGTACCCGGCGCTGAACACGCACTGGTGAAGGCCCTCGGCGGCAAGCCGCCCCGCCAGGGCGGGCTCGGTATAGCCCAGTATCAGCACCGGCTTTTGTATGCCGCCCCGCCGCAGGCGCATCGCCTCTGCAAAGCAGGAAACCGCAAACCCCGCGGCGCCCGCCGCCTGCAAGGTGCGGGCCACCGCCACGTCGCCGTGGCCGTAGGCGTCGGCTTTTACCACCGCCATGGCGGGGGTGCCCCCCGCCGCCTGCTGTATCCATTTAAAATTTTGCCTCAGAATATCAAGGTCCACTTCCGCCCAGCAACGCCGCTCAAAACTGCCTGCCATGCCCTTATACGCCTCACTTTGCCAATGCCGCAGCAGCCTGCGGCCCCGTTGTTGAATTATAGTGCATAGATATGGACTAAGTATGAATAAAACCGCCGCCGCCCGCATTGTTTACAATTTGTTAAAACCAACGCGCCCGGCTGCCCGCGCGGCGCACAACCGCCGCCGTTTTTTTACCGTATATCTTTATCATACATTATATAGGCAATGCGTCCGCCGCCTGCCCGCGAACGGGCCGCGCGGGTTATTCGCCCACTGTTTATTCATTATAGCAACCTGCCGCGGCGGGGTTAAGAAAGCAAAAAAATAAGACTGGCACAAGAGAACGGGG
>JBKEBR010000071.1:0-2985 GCA_047973285.1 Oscillospiraceae bacterium
CGTACACAGGGGCGGTAATTTCATCCGGGTCGTCCGCGGTGCCAAAGTTCACTGTTCTGTCTTCTTCAAGGGTGCGTGCCAGCGCAAGGCCGTACCCTGCCGGGCCGTCATACCCGCCGCTGCCGTTTGGCTTAAAGCGCAGCACGCTGCCGTCGCCCCGGGCATACACAATAGTGCCATCCTCCAGTTGGGAGAGCTTTTCATCCCAGCCAAAGGCCCAGCCCCGGCCAAACAGCGAGTTTTTGGAGGAGCCAATGGAATTGTAAAAGCGGCTGATGGGAACGCCGCCGCCAAAATCCTCGGCGCTGATGTCGGTAGCGTCAATGGTGAAGTTGCCGGTGTTCAGGTTGATGGGCTCGTACCCGAACTCGCAGTGCAGGCCACGGCCCATCAACAGGCCGTCTATCTCTTTTTGGGCGTCCTCGGTCAGGTCTTCGGGGTTGTAAGGGGTGTCTGCATTTTGCTGGGGGTTGCGCACAAACAGGGTGTTGCCCTCTACCAACAGCCTGTCTACAATGCGGTTGTCGTAGGCCAGGGTTTCGTAGGGCACACCGTACCAGTTTGCAATGCTGGTAAGGGTATCAAACTGCTTTACCTTGTACACCAAAAAGGTTTCGCTGGCAACCTGTGCCCCTTGCGTTCCATCCTTTTCGGCATATGCCGTCAGCTTGTACAGGGTATCGGTTTGCCAGGCGGTAAACACGCTGCTTGTTTGCCAGTTGGAAATTTTGCGCCGGTATTTGGCCCCGCTTGCAGGGTAAGTCGGCAACAGTTCAAACCCGGCGGAATTGGGGTAGAGGTACATGCCGTCGGCGGCAGAGCTGCCGGTAAAGGTGGCGCCAGATTCGGCATTGATGATGTACTGCACTGTGCTGAAAGGGCTGGCCACACCGTCCCAGAAAACGCCGTAAAAATCCAGCTGGCCGCCGGTTCCGCTTTCCGAAACAGGGCGCATTGCTATGGTGGTGGCGTTAAGGCCATAGCCCGGGTCAACAGAACCGGCCTCGCGCCAGTCTATCTCTAAGCGGGGCTTGGTGTCGGGGCTGCTGCTGGCGGCCGAATAGAACAGGGCCGCGGGCGGGGTGCCGCTATCGGTAGATTGCACCATCAGGCCATAGTTGCCCTCGGCCCCGGCAAGCCAGTTGCTTACCGTATTGGTAACGTCAAAGGTATGGGTTTTTACCGAAGAGGTAAACTGCGCCAGAAAGTGGTATTGCACCGAAAGCAAATAGTCCCAGTGGTTGGAAAAGCCGGGGTGCGTGTCAAGGGCTTGATAGGAGGCAGGGCCGTCCAACTGAGACAGCTGGAAGGTGTTGCCGCTGCCGCCGATGCTTCCGTATTGGTTCAACACAAACCGCGCTTCTTCAATAACCGCATCGGAAGGAATTCCGTCAAATGCGTCGTCAAAGTAGAAAAGGGCGCGCGCAACACCCCAGTTGGGGTCGCCGGGGTACCCCGCGTCATTTTTTGGGATATACCCCGCCATGGAGTAGCCAATTGTATTGTGGTAAAAATTAGAGGCGGGAGAAAGCATGGAGGCGGTGGCGCGTTTGGTTTCGATAACGCTGGGGTCTATTTCCACGGGGTACACCCGCTGCGGCGCGGCCAGCCAGGCTTCATCGGCCGAAACGGTGAGGATATCCCCTTCAAGCGACAGTTCCACATCAAAGCTGTAGGCCCCGGCGGCATCGTACATTAAAGGGGCCGCCACCGTAAAGGTGGGGAATTCTTCGCCCGGCAGGTACAGGTTTACCACACCGTCCTCGGCGCGCATTTCAAAGCCCGGGGCCTCCAGCTTGTATTGGAAGGTGTTCTTTTCCACCTGGCTGCGCAGAATGATGAATTCCTTCAGCGAAACCTCGCTGGCGGTATACTGCACGTCAATGCCGGGGTATACATCGTTGTACAGCACCGAGGGGCCGCTGGCCGCGGCGCGGGTGTAGTCCCCTTCAAGGGGAACCAGCTTTACCCGCTCGTTGCCAAGCGACACCAGAACCCCGTTTCCCTCCTCTATCTCCACCGGCATTTCCACATTCAATGTGTTGGCGGTATTGGTAAGAATTTCGGTGCCGTCGGCAGTTGTAGCTTGGGTAAGGGTATTGTCAATTGCGGCCTGCGCCCCGGTTTCGTCCAAATAGGTATTGGGAACCGTATCGACCACCGTTTTGTAGGTATCTTCCCCGGTTTGGTAGGTGGTTTCGTATTCCCCCACCGATACCGGCTCTCCATACGCCGCCTCTAAAGCGTCGGTTTGCTCATAGATGGTTTGTGGAAGGCGCAAAAGAGGGGCTTTCAGGTAGATGGCCTGCGGCTGGTGTTGCACCGCAGTGGGCTGTG
The DNA here is from genome assembly GCA_047973285.1 of Oscillospiraceae bacterium. Lineage (GTDB taxonomy): Bacteria > Bacillota > Clostridia > Oscillospirales > Ruminococcaceae > JAAYCI01. Next base: position 2,338 of record JBKEBR010000071.1, read on the forward strand.
AAAAAACAGGCCGCAGGTTTTGAATATGCTCAATTCCGGCCTGTACGGGCTGTGCAAAAAGGTTAAATACAATGCTAAAGCAAACCACCAAACTTACAAACTGCTTATAGTATTTTTTGCCGCAGGTTTTCATATCCACAACACCCTTTACTTTATTCTGTTTTTATAGATGCCCCCAGGGACTAGTTTATATGGAGATACAATTTACTGTGTGGTTGCCCTTACTCTTTGGGTTCGCAGGCCATGGCGCTGCAATAGGTGGCCGTACCGCCTATCAGGGCCAGTGAGATACCTTTTAAGATAGGCCCCAAACCGAAGAAAACACCGCCGGCACGGAATACCCAGTTTGCCAACAGGCCAAGTAAAAAAGCAATGGCTAAAATACAAAGCAGTTTCCAATAGCTACGCTTAAGCCCCCGAAGGCCCGCCGCTATACCGGCTTTTACCCCGCCCCCGTGGCAGCCATAACCCAAAAAGGCCGCCAGCCATACCGGAAGCAGCAGCGCGGTGAGCCCGCCGGTGGTATAGCTGATCACCTGTTTGAGGCTATTAAGGCTTATGGTGGAAGCCAAAACAGCTTGCAGCAAAACTGCCAGCAGGCCATATACAAGGGAAACGACTACTGCCCCCACCGCCAGCAAAAGCAGA
>JBKEBR010000072.1:0-1885 GCA_047973285.1 Oscillospiraceae bacterium
ACCGCCGCGCCCAGCCCATAGGCTACATCGTCCCCCATGTTCAGCACGTCCAGCACACGGAATTTGCCAAACACATACGGAATAAACACCAGCAGCCACGGCAGCAGGGCCAGTACAAACCACCAGTTGCTGCCCCAAATGCTGCCGGCCTGCCAGGTGGCCACAAAATCGTACTGGGTTTCGTCCAGCTTTACCACCATTACGGTGGTAAAGGCGGAAATTCCAGCCTGTACCGCCACACCGGTAAGAATAAGCCGCATAGGGGCAACCCCCTCGCCTTTTTTAAAGGCCAGCGCATAAATGAATATGGCTGTAATGCCCGCACCCGCCAGCGCCAGAAACGGCAGGGTAAAAATAGACAAAAAGGACTGTGTTCCAAAAAATACCACATACAAAATCACCATCATTCCCGCACCGGCGTTTATTCCCAGAAGGCCGGGGTCGGCCAGGGCATTTTTGGCAACCCCCTGAATAATGCAGCCGGAAAGGGCCAGCCCCGCGCCAACCAGAATGGAAACAACAATGCGCGGCAAACGAAAGCTGAACAAAATTAAGTTTTCTTTGCCGGTGCCGCCGCCAAACAGGGTGCGCAGTGTGTCCAGCGGGGAAAGCTTTGTATAGCCGGTATTCATGCTTACAACAAAGGAGATTACAAGCAGAACCGCGCAGCCGGCCACCATGGCGGTGTTGCGTATGGCAACCCTGCGCTTGTAGGCCTCGTTCTTTTTTTGTTGCCCGCCCATTACAACGCCCTCCTTTGCTTGCGCGCCAGATACAAAAAAAAGGGCACGCCCACCAGGGAAATTAAAGCGCCAATAGGGGTTTCAAACGGCGGGTTCAGCATTCGCGCGCCCAAATCTGCCAGCACCACCAGCAGGGCCCCCAGTACGGCCGAGGAGGGAATGATCCAGCGATAGTCTACCCCCACCAAAAAACGCGCCAGGTGCGGAACCACCAGGCCCACAAAGCCAACCGCACCCACCACAGAAACCGAGGCCCCCGCCAGCACCAGCACAACCAGCGAGCAAAGGGCATTTACCAGCGCCGTGTTCAGCCCCAGCCCCTTTGCCACATCCTCCCCCAGGCTCAACAGCGAAACCGAGCGGGACAGCAGCACGGCGCCCAGCAGACCTCCTAAAATCCAGGGGGTCATAATGCGTATTTGCTCCCAGTTGGAGCCCGCAACCCCGCCGGCCGTCCAAAACATAATGTTTTGCGCCACATCAAAGTACAGGGCAATGCCCTGGCTAAGGGCAGACAGCAGCGCGCTTACCGCCGCACCCGCCAGCACAAGGCGCATGGGGGTTGCGCCGCCTTTGCGCAGCGAAGCAACCCCGTTTACCAGCACAGCGCCCAGGGCCGCCCCCAAAAAGGAAAACAGAATAACCTTTGTATAGCCAATGCCGGGAAAAAACGCAAAGCAAACGGCAAGCGCGAACCCTGCCCCGGCATTTAGGCCCATCAGCCCGGAATCTGCCATGGGGTTGCGGGTGGTACCCTGCATAACGGCGCCCGCCACGGCAAAGGCCGAGCCAACAAGGGCGCTTGCAAGCACCCGGGGCAGGCGCAAATCCACCACAATCAACTGGTTCATGCTGGTGGCATCAAAATGGAACAGGGCATTCCACACGGTGGCAAGCGGAATTTCCGCCGCCCCTTTGGTGATGGAAAAGGCCATTACCAGCAGCAGCCCCCCACCGCCAAACACAATGATAAGCCAGGCTGCCCATGCCCGGCCCTTTTTAAGCGAATGTTTTGCACGCACCGGCTGCACCGGGTTGCTTGGTTGGTTCATGCCTGTATCTGCCTCCTTGCATACGTTGTTTTTTTGCCCGGCGCAGGCGGCTATATAAGTAAGCTTGTGTTGGCCATTGGGCTTGGCGGC
>JBKEBR010000073.1:0-3777 GCA_047973285.1 Oscillospiraceae bacterium
CGGCATCGGCCAGGGCCTTTTCTGCCACCTGGCTTACGCTTTGTATGTGGCGCCGGCTGGCAATTTCGGGCACTACGCCGCCGTACAGGGCTTGCTCTTGTACGCTGGTGGCAACAATGTTGCTGCAAATAACGCGGCCGTTTTGCACAACGGCCGCGGCAGTTTCATCACAACTGGTTTCAATTCCGAGGATTTTCATAACACAAATTCTTTCTGTTTGCAGATAAGCTGAGGTTTTGGCCATTGCGAAGCGCCTTGGGTGCGCGGATGAGCAGGTTTTGGGCAAAAATGTAAAATTTTTGAAGGATGAAAAAATAAAAATGTCGTTGCGGTTAGAAGGCTAGGCGCTAATAAAGGTCCAGTGGTTCATTTTAAAGGATGGGTATTTTTTTTACAAAGGCTTTCAAGTTGTATTTGGTGCAAAAAGAAGCTCCATGATGAGGCCGTTTTCAATGTCGCAGCATGTAGAGCGCTAAGCACAAATAAAGGCCCAGTGGCTCATTTTAAAGGTTGGGTATTTTTTTGCAAAGGCTTTCAAGTTGTATTTGGCACAAAAAGAAGTTCCATGGTGAGGCCATCTTCAATTGGGTGAGAGTACAGCTGCGGGCGGTATGCCAAAACCCGAAAACCCAGCTTTGTGTAAAGCGCAATGGCGGCAAGGTTGGAAACGCGCACGTCCAACAAACAACGGGTGGCGCCCACTGCAATAAGCTGGTGGAAGCTGTGGCGCAGCAGGCTTTCCCCAATGCCGCTGCGGCGATGAGCCGGGGAAACGGCCAGAATAGAAAGCTCGGCGGTTTCTTGAAAAAGCTGGAACACACAAAACCCCGCCGGGGTACCGTCTGCAATGGCGCCATAGCCGGGGTGCCCCGCCTGTATGGAAGAGAGTATATCCGCTTCACTCCACGGGTCCGGCGCGGTGGCGGCGATGGAGGAGCAGGGGGCAGTGTGTTCTTTTTTAAAAGGAGTGTAAGAAATTTCCATAAACGAACCTCGAAAAATCAATTTTCCCATATTTTATATATTTTTACATGTGAAGGCAGCCCAATGAAATGACTTTAGTGGAGTAGCATGTACGACAATATTTCCTGTATTTTAAATTAGTATACCATAGAATGCTTTGATTTTAGAAATTAAAGCGAATAGTTTATAATTTTTTGAGTTCTATAATTGTTTTTATGGCGAACTGCGAATGTACAATTTACCGGTTTTATGGTATCCTAACTATATATTTTGCTGGTGCAAGCATAAAAGATTTCTTTATGTATGCAATATATGAAAATTGAAAACGAAGGCATGTGGAATTTAGGCAGTATTGTCTGTTTGGGTAAAAATGTTTTTTGGCATCGTAAAGTATTGAGTTGAGAAGTAGATATTAACTACAGTTTGGAGATGGCCTATTGATGGAAACCGAGTTGTTGGAATACTGGAGCAAATTTGCCACAGAGGATGCAGAGGTGGTACAGGAGCTTGAAAGCTTAAAAGTAGCGGGTGATATTGCTGCGGTGGAGGACCACTTTTATCGGGAACTTGAATTTGGCACAGGGGGCTTGCGTGGTGTAATTGGTGCGGGAAGCAACCGAATGAACATTTATACCGTGAGAAAGGCCACGCAGGGGCTTGCCCAGTATATGCTGAAAAATGGCATCATTCCAAAGGTGGCCATTGCGTACGACAGCAGAATTAAATCACTGTTGTTTGCGCAGGAAACGGCCCGTGTACTGGCAGCAAATAATATACAGGCTTACCTATACCCTCGGCTGATGCCAACACCAGCGCTCTCCTTCGCAGTTCGCCATCTAAAATGTGGGGCGGGTGTTTGTGTTACTGCCAGCCATAACCCCTCTAAATACAATGGATATAAGGTATATGGTGCGGATGGGTGCCAGATTACGACAGAAGCAGCCGGGCTTATACAAAACGAAATTCAATTGGTGGATCCCTTCAAAGATGTTCGTTTAACGGCTTTTGAAAAGGGCATTAAGCAAGAAAGCATTCAATATATTAAAGAAGAAGTTGTAGACAGTTATATACGGGCAATTTTGGAACAGCGGCTTTGCGATGAAGTATGCACGGGTTTAAAAGTGGCCTACACACCCCTAAATGGAACAGGGCTTGAATGTGTAAGGCGTGTGCTTGCAGAAATAGGAGTGAAGCAGTTATTTGTTGTGCCGGAGCAGGAAAGCCCGGATGGAAACTTCCCTACCTGCCCATACCCAAACCCGGAAATTCCCGAAACGATGGAGCTAGGCCTGGCTCTTGCCCAAAAACAAGGAGCAGATTTATTATTGGCAACAGACCCGGATTGTGACCGTTTGGGGGTGGCTGTTAGGCAAAAAGATGAATATGTCCTTTTGAACGGCAATGAAATTGGCGTTTTGCTGTTGGAATATATTTGCAGGCAAAGAATGAAAAATGGGAAAATGCCGGCCTTGCCTGTGGCTGTAAAAACAATTGTTACCACCGATATGGCAAAACCCCTTGCCCTGAAATACGGCATTGAGCTTCGTGAGGTTTTGACCGGGTTTAAATTTATTGGGGAACAAATTTCTGTATTAGAAAAGCAAGGAAGGGGAGCCGATTATCTTTTTGGTTTTGAAGAGAGCAATGGATACTTATCAGGTACCCATGTAAGAGACAAAGACGGGGTAAATGCTGTTATGCTGGTTTGCGAAGCAGCCTCGTTTTACCGGCAGGAGGGCAAAACTCTGGTGGACGCGCTTGGAGAGCTTTATGCCGAACATGGATATTTCTACTCGAGCTTGCTGAGTTTTTCTTTTGAAGGGGCAAATGGAATGACAAAGATGCAGGAAATTATGGATTCGCTTCGTGTGAATGGGCTGCCTGCAAAAACTGTGATTGAATTCTATGATTATAAAAACAAAGTTGGTAAGGGCACCAATTTAAAAGGCAAGGAAACCCTGCCGGTATCCAATGTTTTGGAATTTTTGCTTGATGGCGGCCAGAAATTAATTGTGCGGCCAAGTGGAACAGAACCCAAAATTAAACTGTACCTTTCGGCAGTGGGGAAAAATAAGCAAGAAGGTGAGCAAAAGATACAAAATCTCACAAACCTTGTCAATGAAATAATTGCAAAAGCCAATTAATTATTTGGAGAAAAACATGAATACAACAATTCCAAGAGTAGCGGTTATTATGGCGGGCGGAAAGGGGGAACGGTTTTGGCCGCAAAGCCGGCAAAGCTTGCCCAAGCAATTCTTATCGCTTACCGCAGATGGGAAGACCTTGTTTCAAATGACAGTTGCGCGCATGAAGACGCTGACCTCAATTGAGCATATTTTTGTTGTTACCAATGAAGCCTATTGTGACATTATTACGCAACAGGAGCCAGAGTTTTTGCCACAGAATATTTTATGCGAGCCCTGCGCAAAAAACACGGCCCCGGCCATTGCATTTGCCGCGGCCGTCGTGAAAAAAAGGTACAAAGACGCAACCATGTTTGTTGTTCCATCGGACCACATTATTCATAATCGGCGCTTATACACGGAGATTATGTGCAATGCGGCAGATTTTGCAGAGAGCGGAGAAAATTTGGTTACGCTGGGCATTACTCCCACATATCCTGAAACAGGGTATGGGTATATCAATTTCTCTGAATCGCTTGCTCCTCTTTACCCCAACGTGTACCGTGTTGCCCGTTTTGTGGAAAAGCCTACGTTGTCGGTGGCGGAAGAGTATATTGATGACGGCAGTTTTCTGTGGAACAGCGGCATGTTTATTTGGCGATCCTCTTCATTTCTAGAAGGGCTTGCCAAA
>JBKEBR010000074.1:0-8084 GCA_047973285.1 Oscillospiraceae bacterium
CATGTTGTTACCCCTCTTTATGCAAAGCCAAAATTTGCGCCAAAGCCGCCTTCAGGCCTGGCCTTGGAAGAACGGCGTCCAAAAACCCTTTTTCCAACAAAAATTCCGCCTTTTGAAAATCTTTGGGCAATTTTTGGCGAATGGTTTGCTCTACCACACGGGGCCCTGCAAAGGCAATTAAGGCGCCCGGCTCTGCCAGCAAAATATCCCCCTCCATGGCAAAGCTTGCCGTAACCCCACCGGTTGTGGGGTCGGTAAGCACCGCCGTATACAAAAGCCCGGCTTTGTTGTGGCGCTGCACGGCGCCGCTGGTTTTGGCCATTTGCATAAGGGAATACATTCCCTCCTGCATGCGGGCCCCGCCCGAAACCGTAAACCCCACCACCGGCAGCCGCTGCTCTGTTGCACGCTCAAACAGCCTTGTTATTTTCTCCCCCACCACGCTGCCCATGCTGCCCATCATAAAAAAAGGGTCCATGGCAAAAACCGCACAGGGGTGGCCGCTTATCTTTCCACGGCCTGTCAGCACCGCATCTTTGGCGCCTGTTTGGCACTGGCTGGCGGCCAGCTTCGCCGAATACCCGGGGAACTTCAGCGGGTCGGTAGCGGCAAGGCTGCCATCCCATTCTTCAAAGCTGCCTTCATCACACACCAGCGCAATGCGCGTGGGCGCGGCCATGCGGAAGTGGTGCCCGCAGCGGGGGCAAAGCTGCAAGCTTTTCTCCAGCTCATCCGTAAACAATATTTGTTTGCAACCGGGGCACTTGGTACAAAGGCTGTCGGGCACGTTCGGCCGGGCAGCCGCCTGCCCGCCCTCCGTTTTCTCCGGTAAATTACGGCTTTTTCTGAAATTGAATTTTCTAAGCATATCAGCCTCGTTGCGCCATAAAATTGGTGGTGTAGCTGCCGTTTAAAAAGGCTTCTTCCCGCAAAATATCCATTTGAAGGTCTGTGGTGTTTTTTACGCCGTCAATTACAAGCTCGCTTAGGGCAACCTGCATTTTGCGCACGGCTTCGTCGCGGGTATGCGCGTGCACCACCAGCTTGCCCAGCATGGAATCGTAAAAGGGCGGCACGGTATAATCGGCATACAGGGCGGTGTCAAACCGCACATTGTTGCCGCCGGGCACAAACAGAAGCCCTATTTTGCCGCTGCTGGGCAAAAAATTGCTGGCCGGGTCTTCGGCGTTTATGCGGCATTCAATGGCGTGGCCCTCTACGCGCACATCCTCCTGCTTAAATTCCAAAGGCAGCCCCGCGGCCACCCGTATTTGCCACTTTACAATGTCAATTCCGGTTACCATTTCGGTTACCGGGTGCTCTACCTGTAAGCGGGTGTTCATTTCCATAAAATAAAATTTACCGTTGCCATCCAGCAAAAATTCTATGGTGCCAACATTGCGGTATTGTACGGCTTTGGCGGCCAAAACGGCGGCCTTCATCATTTTTTTGCGCAGAAGCGGCGAAACCGCGGGCGAAGGGCTTTCTTCCAGCAATTTCTGGTTTTTACGCTGCACCGAGCATTCCCGCTCACCAAGGCAAACAATATGGCCATGGTTGTCGCAAATAAGCTGCATTTCCACATGCTTCACATCGGTCAACAGGCGCTCCATATAGCAGCTGCCGTCCCCAAAAGCGCTTTTTGCCTCGGCGCTTGCCGCGGCAAATGCCGAGGGAATTTCTTTTAGGCTGTCTGCACGGCGTATGCCCCGCCCCCCGCCCCCCGCTCGGGCTTTGATAAGCAGCGGCATTCCAATGCGCTTTGCCTCTTTATAAGCGGCGCGGGCACTGGGCACAATGCCAACCCCGGGCACCACCGGTACGCCTGCACTTATCATGGCGGCACGGGCTTGTTCTTTGTCTCCAAGCTGTGAAATAAGGTGGGCATTTGGGCCTATAAAGGTTATGCTGCACTCTTCGCACAGCTGTGCAAAGCGGGCGTTTTCGCTTAAAAGGCCATACCCGGGGTGAATTGCCTGGGCACCGGTGCCCACTGCCGCGCTTAAAACAGCCGCCATGTTAAGGTAGCTTTCCTGCACACGGGGCCCGCCAATGCACACGCTTTCATCTGCCATACTCACATGCAGGGCTTCCCTGTCTGATTCGCTAAAAACTGCCACAGTGGAAATTCCCATTTCTTTGCAGGCGCGAATAATGCGCACGGCAATTCCGCCCCTGTTGGCAATTAAAATTTTTTCAAACATTGAAATATTTCTCCTTTTTCGGCAGGCCCGGCCTACCCCTGCTGCGCATTTTCAACAAGGGCAAAGCTGAAATGGGCGCTTACCACAACCCGGCCGTTTACGGTTGCCGAGGCCTGCGCAAAATAAAAAGGGGGCTTGCTGCGCACTATTTCACACTCTGTGTGCAGGGTGTCGCCCGGCTTTACCGGGTGGCGGAATTTCACCTTCTCCAGGCTTGTAAAATAAGGTGTATGCCGGCCTTCCTGCTGAATATTCGCAAGCAGCACACAGCACGCCTGGGCCATCATTTCGCAAAGAATAACCCCCGGTACCACAGGGCTGTGCGGAAAATGCCCCTGCAAAAACCATTCCTGCCCGGTAACCGTATAGCTTCCACGCGCGGTACCCGCGCCGGTTACCTCCGCCTCGTTCACCAGCAGCATAGGTTCCCGGTGCGGCAATATTTTTTTTATTTCTTCCCTGTTCATCGCTTCTCCTATTTGGGGCACTTTGTGCGTTTTTTTAAAAACCGCCCCATTACAGCAGGCGAAACAGGGGCTGGCCGTACTCTACCATTTGGGCGTCTTCGGGGTATATTTCGGCCACCTCGCCGTCCCGCGGGGCGGTAAATTCATTCATCACCTTCATGGCTTCCATAATGCATAAAATTTGACCTTTTTTCACCTTTTGTCCCACCTGTACAAAGGGCGCGGCGCCGGGCTTAGAGGCAAGGTAAACCACCCCCACCAGAGGGGCCTTTAAAACATCCCCCGGTTGCTCTTTTTCTTGTGGCTCCAAGGGCTGCGCAGGCGCAGGGCCTGCCTCCGGCAGCAATGCGGCATTGGGCGCCGCGTTGGTACTTCTGCTTTCCTTGGAAAGGGAAATTTTATTGTCTCCCTCGCATATTTCTATGTTGGTAAGGCCCCGTTCTTCCATTAAATCGGCCAGTTGCCGCACACTTTTAAAATCCATTCATATCTCCTTTGCCAAAAGGCGCACCCTTTATGCCTGCCAAGGCGCGGCACAAAAGCTATATCTTTTTAAAAACAAGGCAGGCATTGTGCCCGCCAAACCCAAGCGAGGTGGACACAGCCAAATGAAACGGCTTTTGAACCGCTTTGCCCGGCGTATAGTTGAGATCGCAGTCGGGGTCTTGCTCTGCGTAGCCAATGGTGGGCGGGGCAATGCCGTCTTCCAGCGCTTTTACGCAGGCAAGCGCTTCGGCTGCGCCCGCCGCGCCCAGCATGTGGCCCGTCATGCTTTTGGTGCTGCTGATGGCAACTGCATTTGCCGCCGCACCAAAAGCCCTTTTGAAGGCAAGAGTTTCGGTTTTATCGTTCAAAGGCGTACTGGTGCCGTGGGCATTTACATAGGTGTTTTCATCGGCCTGTACCCCGGCTTCCTGAAGGGCCAGAAGAATGGCGCGGGTAATGCCGTTTGCCTCCGGCTGGGGAGCGGTTGTATGGTAGGCGTCGGCGGTGTTGCCGTACCCTGCCATTTCAGCATATATATGCGCGCCGCGCTTTTGGGCATGCTCGTATTCCTCCAGCACCAGCACGGCAGCCCCTTCCCCCATAACAAAGCCGTCTCGGCGTTTGTCGAAAGGGACGCAGGCCGTGGCAGGGTCTGGGTTTGTGCTGAGCGCCATGCAGCTGATAAAGCCTGAAACGGCAAACGGACAAATGGAGGCTTCGCTACCGCCCGCAAGAATGACGTCTGCATAACCATGCTTAATGGCGCGGAACGCTTCGCCTATGGTGTTGCTGGAGGTTGCGCAGGCGGTTACCACCGGCAAAGTGGGCCCCTGGGCATTGTGCCGAATGGAAACGGCGCCCGTTGCCATATTGGCAATCATCATGGGAATAAGAAAAGGCGATAGGCGGTTCTTGCCGGCGGCCAGCTTTTCGGCCTCGCGTATGGTGGTTTGGATGCCGCCAATGCCGCTGCCAATATATACGCCCAGCCGTTCGGGCCGCACCTGCCCTTCAAGGCCGCTGTTTTGCATGGCCTGTGCGGCTGCCGCAATGGCATACTGGGTGTACAGGTCGTTTTTGCGCAGCTCACTTTTTTCCATATAGGCTGTGGCGTCAAAGTTCTTCACTTCGGCCGCCACCTTGGCTTTGTAGCCCGTGGTGTCAAACCGGGTGATGGGGCCAATTCCATTTTTACCGCCCAGCATCGCCTGCCAGGTGCCTTCTGCCGTATTCCCTATGGGTGTTATGGCGCCAAGGCCGGTAACCACTACTCTTTTCATATTGCCTCCCTGCCTGCACATTGCAAGCATAATAGGTGAATTCCCCGGCGGCTACATGCACATACCGCCGTCTACCCGAATTACTTCGCCGGTGATGTAGGCTGAAAAATCCCCGGCCAAAAACGCCGCCAGCTCTGCAATATCGGCGGGGGCGCCCATTCGCTTTTGGGGAATGAGGCTTAAAATTCCCTGGCGCGCCTTTTCGGGCAGGGCGTCGGTCATATCCGATTCAATAAACCCGGGGGCAATGGCATTACAGGTAACCCCCCGGCCCGCCAGCTCTTTGGCGGTGCTTTTGGTAAGGCCAATAAGCCCTGCCTTTGCCGCCGCGTAATTTGCTTGCCCCGCATTGCCCACAAGGCCTATTACCGAGCTGATATTGATAATTCGCCCGCTGCTGCGGCGCATAAAATGCTGGTATAAATGGTGAATGGTGTTAAAGGCCCCCTTTAAATTGGTTGCCATTACCTTGTCGAAATCCTGCTCTTTCATGGAAAGCAAAAGGCCGTCGCGCACAATGCCCGCATTGTTTACCAACACATCCACCCCGCCAAAATCCTGCAACACCTGTTTGGCAAGCTGCCCGGTTTGCTCAAAGCTTGCCACGTCGCACCGGTATTCCCTTGCCACGCCGCCCGCCTTTTCAATGGCTGCAAGCGTTTGCTGCGCGGCCGCGGTATTGCCCGCATATACCACCGCAACCCCGGCACCGCAGGCAGCCAGCTTTTCGGCAATGGCACGCCCTATTCCCCGGCTGGCCCCCGTAACAAGGGCTGTTTTTCCCTGTAAATGCATGTATAACTCCCCCTGCAAGGTGTCAGTTTTGCAGCGCTGCTGCTGTTTTTTCAAGGCTTTCGGCATCCTGCACGTTGTACAGTCTTGCCTCGGGTAAAATTCGTTTTGCAAGCCCCGTAAGGGTTTTGCCGGGCCCCACTTCTACAAAGGTATCGAAGCCATCGTTCCACATTTGAAGCATGGAGGCGCTCCACAATACGGGGCTTTTTATTTGAGCCGCCAGAACCTTGTTGAGGCTTGCCTGGTAGGGGGCCGCCGTAAGGTTTGCGTAAACAGGAATTGACGGCTGCCGCAAAGGCTCTTCCTCCAGCTGCTGAAGAAAGGCCGCGGCAGCCGGGCCCATAAAGGGCGAGTGAAACGCCCCGCCTACCGAAAGGCGCTTTGCAAGGCCGCCCTGCTGTTTTACCTGCCCGCAAAATTCGTCTATTTGCTCGGCGCTGCCGGCCACCACAAGCTGGTCTTCGCAATTGTAATTTACAGGGTACATCTGGGTGAAATTTTGGCAAAGTGCCTCTACCTTGGCATTTGAAAGCTTTAAAACCGCCGCCATGGCCCCGGGGGTATTTTCCGCCGCCTGCTGCATAAGCTGCCCGCGGCGGCAAACAAGTGAAAAGCCCTGTTGCTGCCCAAACCCTTTTGCAAAGGTTAAGGCCGCCATTTCCCCAAGGGAAAACCCCGCCGCCCCGCCGGCGGCAACGCCCTTTTCAGCCAAAGATTCGGCGGCGGCCAGCGCCGCCACAAATACACACGGCTGGGTAACCGCTGTTTGGGCCAGCCGCTCTGCCGGTGCAGAAAAACAGTCTTGCAGCGTGCCGGGGCGAATGCGCTCGGCCATTTCAAATATTTCGGCCGCGGCACCCCCGGCCTTGTAAAGGCTTTGCCCCATACCGGTATACTGGGCCCCCTGCCCCGCAAATAAAAAGGCTATTTTACCCATTGCAGGGCACCTTCAAGGCATTGCTGCGCCTGGGCGCATACCTCTTGAATAATTTCGGCGGCGCTTTGCTCTTTATTTACCATACCGGCAATTTGCCCCGCCAAAAAGCAACCGGTTTTTTCGTCGCCCTCTTTTGCGGCGCGGTAAAGCGCGCCCCCGGCCAAAGCCTCAAGGGTTTGGTCGCTTACGCTGCTGTCGTATTCTTTTTTCATATATTCGCGGCTGAAAGCATTTTTTATGCTGCGCACCGGGTGCCCAAGGCGCTTGCCGGTTGCAATGGTGTCAATATCCCGCGCCTTCAAGACCTTATTCTTATAGGCAGGGTGCACCGTGCATTCGGTTGCCACCAAAAAACGGGTGCCCATTTGCACGCCGGCTGCCCCCAGCATAAAGGCAGCCGCCATGCCGCGCCCATCGCCAATACCGCCGGCTGCCGCCACCGGAATAGAAACCGCGGCGCATACCTGCGGAACAAGCGCCATGGTGGTGGTTTCGCCAATGTGCCCCCCGCTTTCGCAGCCTTCGGCAATAACGGCGGCGGCGCCGCTGCGCTCTACCATGCGGGCCTGCGCCACGCTGGCCACAACAGGAATTACCTTAATACCGGCGTTTTGCCATTGCGCCATATATTTGCCGGGGTTGCCCGCGCCGGTGGTTACCACCCGAATACCCTCTTCCACAACCACCTGGGCAACTTCCTCTGCAAAGGGGCTCATCAGCATTACATTTACGCCAAATGGTTTTTGGGTAAGGCTTTTGGCCTTGCGAATTTCTGCCCGCAGCCACTCGGCATCGGCGTTCATGGCGGCAATAAGCCCAAGCCCGCCGCCATTGCTTACCGCCGCGGCAAGGCTGGCATCGGCAATCCAGGCCATGCCCCCCTGTATGATGGGAGCTTCAATTTCGAGCACACGACTCAACGGTGTTTGAATCAAAACAATTCCCTCTTTCATGGCGGTTTTTAAGGCAAGGTGCCGTTTTATGCCCCTGCTTCAACAATGGCAATTAAATCTGCAATGCTTTTAAGGTTTTCGTTCACCTCAATGGTAACGCCAAATTCATCTTCGCAGGCCATGGCCATGTCCACAAGGTCAAGGCTGTCCAGCTCCAGCTCTTCAAAGGTGGTTTCGGCTTTCAGGGTACCCGGTTCCAAATCTTTATAGCCGCCTACAATTTTTTCGAGTTTGTCAAGAGTGTTCATGGTGTAATCTCCTTTTTTATATGGAATGCTTGAATAGGTTATGTTAATGAGCGCCCCAGCGCAGCAGTGCCGTACCGGTGGTAAGCCCGCCGCCAAACGCACTCAGAACAAGCAAATTATTATTTTTCAGCAGGCCCTGCCGGTTACATTCGTCTAACAAAACGGGAATGCTGGCTGCGGAAAGGTTGCCCACATTTTGTATGTTGCTGTGGTAGCAGCCTGCGGCAATTGCAAGTTTTTTTTGCGCCGCTTCTATAATGCGCAGGTTGGCCTGGTGCAAAATAACATGGTCAACGTCTTTTTCCTCTACACCGGCCTGCCGCAGCGCCTTTTGAATGCCGGTTAAAATTGCGTTTACCGCAAATTTATACACCTCGCCGCCGTCCATGTGCAAATACGGCAGAGGTGCCTGTGAGGTGCCGGGGTAGTTGCCCTGCTGAAAAGGCGCGTACAGCAGCTTATCGTCGCCGCTTGCCGTAAGGTGAAGGTAGAGCAAATCTTCCCCCGGCGCTAAAACCACCGCGCCCGCCCCGTCGCCAAACAACACACAGGTAGAGCGGTCTTCCCAGTTTACAATGCGGCTCAGCGCCTCGGCTGCCAAAACCAGAATGCGCTTTGCCTTTTTAAGGGCAAACAACCCCGCCGCCATTTCAAGGCCGTAAATAAACCCCGTGCAGGCCGCGTTGATGTCTACCGCCGGGCAGCTTGCGCCCA
>JBKEBR010000075.1:0-2285 GCA_047973285.1 Oscillospiraceae bacterium
AGAGCCACTATGCCTCTGCCAACGCCGCTCTTCTAGGCCTTACCAAGTCGCTGGCGACGGAAGAGGGGCCCAGCGGAATACGGGTCAATTGCGTTTCGCCCGGCGCGCGTGACCCCGGCATGATGAAGGTGTTTTCCGGCGAAGATCAGATAGCGCTGTGCGAAGACCTTCCCCGTTGCCGCCTTGGGAGTGCGCAGGATGTGGCGAACGCGGTGGTTTTTTTGGCGTCGGACGCGGCGGCCTACATTACCGGCCAGGTGCTTGGCGTAAACGGCGGAATGGTAATGTGAAATAGTCTGTATCAACAGAACAGCGCCGGGCATTTTAAATGCCCGGCGCTGTTTGATATTTTTTTAAGAAATGCCGCAAACCGCCGCCGCAGACACGGCAGTGGCCGCCGCCACAGCGGCAACGGCGCCGTCAGACGCGGCGGTAATAATTTGCCGCAGGGGCTTGGCCCGCAAATCGCCGGCTACAAAAACGCCGGGCAAAGAGGTTGCACAGTCTTCTCCCGCCACAAAATACCCTTCCGCGTTCACCTCTATTTGGCTGCTGAACATGCCTGTTTCAGGCACCAGCCCTATGGCAACAAAAATACCGCTGATGGGAATGGCTTTTTCGCCCTCCGGTGTGTTTACAACACAGCTTTCCACGGTATTTCCGCCCTGAATGGAGGAAACGGTGGAGGAATACAAAACTTCAATATTATCACGTTTTTTAATGGCGTCCTGCAGCAACTTTTCACCCCGGAAAGAATCCCGGCGGTGAATGAGAACAACCTTGTTGCAGTGGTTGGAGAGGAACAGTGCATCTTCCAGCGCGGTGCTGCCGCCGCCAACAATGGCCACATCCTTGCCTTTGAAAAAAGCGGCATCACAGGTGGCGCAATAGGAAACACCGCGCCCAACAAATTCTTCCTCGCCGGGGCAGCCAAGGTGCCTGCGCGAAGCGCCGCTGGCAACAATTACGGTATGGCCCTCGTAAACGCCCTGTGGGGTGGTTACAGTTTTTACCTTACCCTTTAAATCAACAGAGGTTACTTCTTCAAAACGCACCTCCACGCCAAGGCTGGTGGCGTGGGAGTACAGGTTAATGGCAAGGTCTGGGCCGGATATTTTTTGAATAGAAGGGTAGTTTTCTACGTCGCTGGTTAAAATAATTTGGCCGCCATACATATTTTTGTCGAAAACAAGAACAGAAAGCCCGGCGCGGGCCCCATAAATGGCCGCCGTAAGCCCGGCAGGCCCTGCCCCTATAATTAATATATCGGTCATCAAATAATTCTCCTTAGGTGTTACAAATTATAGTTTGTTTTGCCGCTGCGGCAGTCTCCCACAGAAATAAATTCTTAATGCCACAGTGTATCAATAGTATACTCTTTTTTCTTTAATTTGGCAAAATGATTCAAGATAAAAATATTTCGATACAAATAATACCTTGACAGACGAGGTATTATGAAATATAATAGTGCTCAAGCAGAGACACACACCGGGTTTACTGCCTGCTATTTAAGAACAATATGGCAATATAAAAGGTTTCAGAGAGGAGCGATAGCAACATGCCGATTACTTCAGATATTATCAGAGGGCATACCGATACAATTATTCTTGCCCATTTAATGAAGCAAGACAGCTATGGGTACCGTATTAACCGCGATATTTTAGAAAAAACAGAAAAGCAATATGAATTAAAAGAGGCAACCCTTTACACGGCTTTTCGCCGGCTGGAGAAAGATGGACTGATTCGTTCTTATTGGGGCGATGAAGAGCTTGGGGCCCGCAGGCGTTACTATTCCATTACCGAGCAGGGGAAAGCAGCCTATGAAAAAAACCGGCAGGAATGGGAAGAAGCCAAACATGTAATTGATGCGCTTACCGTTGCAGAGGAGGAAAAGTAATGACCGAAAAAATAAAACAATACCTTGACAGGCTTTTTGCCAGCCTGCCTTCCACACCGGAAGTTGAGGATGCAAAAGAAGAGTTGTACACCGGCATGGTGGAAAAATACAACAATTACCTGGCAGAGGGAATGGAAGAGCAAGAGGCCTACGACAAGGTAATTGAAGGCGTTGGAGACTTACGGGAACTGTTCGACGAATTAAAGCAGGAGGGCGGTGCCGATGCCCACAGCGAAAGCTATGAGCAGGGCAAAAATGCGGCAGATACCATTGCCGATTTTGTGAATAAGGTAACCGATTTTACAAGCGGCCTTGTATCGGGGCTGTTCAGCACTCCCGCCACGCTGGGAGAGATGCAGCTGGTAAACACCGGCAACTTTTCTTTGGA
>JBKEBR010000076.1:0-2003 GCA_047973285.1 Oscillospiraceae bacterium
AGAAGTCCCTCATCTCCCGTCAGCGGCAGCCCGCCGGCAAAACCAATGCATATAGCCAGAACCGGCAAAGCCAGCAAGGCAGGAATTTTGCTCAGCATCATTAACAGCGCAATTGCCAGGAATATAAGAACCACAATAATACCAGTTAACATACAATATCCCCCTTCTCAAACGTTTATAATGTTTCTGTCCTTTCCGTATTTACCCCTTAAAACTGCCCTCCCTTCAAAATAAAAACATTTTTAATTTCCGTTTATTAAAACAGATTTCAAAAACAATTTTTCTAAATTATAAGTTTCACCGTTTGCAAAGTCAATGTGTTTTTAAAAAATTTGGTATCCCCACAATAAGCCCGGGTTATTTTTGTGCAAAGCGTACAAAGGGCCCCTTTTGCGCAACGGCGCAGACAAATATATAGGGCGCATAGCAGCCGGGGCAAAGCATACTGCCGAAGAAAAAAGCTGCCGGCCGCTGCTTTATACTTAAACCGCGCGGCTGCACCGGCCTATTGCCGGCAAACATAAAAAGCCGCATGAACAGGCGCAGAAGTGCCGCCTTCCTGCACACGCACCGCTGCTTTTTGCTTTGCTGGCGAGGCCCGGCGGCGGGTTGTGCGGTAAAACCACTTTCCAGCAAACATTCCGCCCCTCTCAAACCATTAAATAGCTTGACAACACCGCAAGGTTATTGTTTACTAGAAGCATGGACCGATTTATAAAATAGATTTAATAAATAGTTTTTTAAAAGTATAGTCTCCGCAAAGAAAGAAGGATGGGCTTGGAGCTTAAATCTACGGCCAACATGGAAATAAAAAAAGTGAACCGGTCCAACATATACCGGTTTATTCTTAGAAACGGAAAGGTTTCGAAACAGCAAATTTTACAGCAGCTGCAGTTAAGCCTTCCAACCGTTACCCAGAATATAGAAGAACTGCAAAAGGAAGGGCTGGTTGCGGAATGCGGCTCTATAGGCAATACCGGCGGGCGGCGGGCAAAATGCTTTTGCGCCAATTTAAAGGCAAAGGCCGCCATTGGGCTGGACATTACCAAAAACCATATTGCCTGTGTGGTGGTAGACCTTTCGGGCGAGGTTGTGGCCGACATGCGCGTGCGCAAACCCTTTGAGCAAAATGCCGCCTATTACCGGTACCTTGGCGAATTGGTGCAGCAAACCATTGACGAGGCCGCCCTGCCCGCCAATACAATTTTAGGGGTTGGCATTGGCATTCCCGCTTTGGTGGACGCCGAGAACAAACAGGTGGTATATGGCGAAATATTGGATTTTACGGGAACCACCGTTGACGCATTTGCCCAGTATATTCCCTACCCGGCCCTGCTTTACAACGATGCAAATGCCGCCGGTTTTGCCGAAATGTGGGCCCGCCCCGATTTTGAAAATATGTTTTATATTATGCTGAGCAACAACATTGGCGGCTCTATCCTCATCAATAAGCAGGTATATTCCGGCGAGCACCTGCGCAGCGGCGAAGTGGGGCACATGACCATTGTACCCAGCGGAAAACAGTGCTATTGCGGGCAAAAAGGCTGTGTGGACGCGTATTGCTCCGCCACGGTGCTGTCCGGCATAACCGACGGCAATCTGCAAGATTTTTTTGACAGGCTGCAAAAAGGGGACAAAGCCATTCAAAAACACTGGGACACATATCTTAACCATTTGGCATTGGCCATCAATAATCTTCAGCTGCTTTTTGACAATAAAATTATTTTGGGCGGCTATGTAGGCTCTTATATTGGCGATTATTTGGGCAATTTAAAACAGCGGGTTATTGCGCTGAACCCTTTTGCAAAAGACGCTTCTTTTTTGCACGAGTGCCGTTATAAAAACCAGGCCATAGCCGCCGGGGCGGCACTGAACTACATCAGCGAATTTTTGCGTTCTATTTAAGGCTTTGCCGGCACACCCTTCGGCAAACCAGCATTGGCAAACCAGAATAGGTTCACGCCTTCTTTTAATGTTATTGAAATTATTTTAAAAAGGTAGAG
>JBKEBR010000077.1:0-2091 GCA_047973285.1 Oscillospiraceae bacterium
CGCAGAGGGCGCGGAATTTTCCGCGCCCTCTTTTTGCTGGGGAAAGTTTATTTGTTTCTACTTTTTTAAATACGGCAGGTAGAATTTTATGAGGGGGTAACAGGGCAAAAAGCGCCATGAGCATCGCCCCTAGAGAAACAAAGCCTTAGGGCTGCTTGCCAATATAGGCTAGAATGCCCCCGTCTACGTACAGCACATGCCCGTTTACAAAGTTCGAGGCCTCGCTGGCAAGAAAGATGGCCGGCCCCTTCAAGTCGGCCGGGGTGCCCCACCGGGCCGCGGGTGTTTTGCTGATGAACTGGTCGAAGGGGTGGCGGCTGCCGTCTGCCTGGCGCTCCCGCAGGGGCGCCGTTTGCGGGGTTTCAATGTACCCCGGGCCTATGCCGTTGCACTGAATGTTGTGCTCGCCGTACTCGCTGGCAATGTTCCGAGTAAGCATTTTCAGCCCGCCCTTGGCCGCCGCATAGGCGCTTACCGTTTCCCGCCCAAGCTCGCTCATCATGCTGCAAATATTGATAATTTTACCGCCGCCCTTTTTTATCATCGACGGAATAACCGTTTTGGCCATAATAAACGGGGCGTTCAAATCCACGTCAATTACTTGGCGAAAGTCCTTCGCGCTCATTTCCACCATGGGAATGCGTTTGATAATTCCGGCGTTGTTCACCAGAATATCAACAACCCCAACCTCTTTTTCAATTTGGGCCACGGCGGCGCTTACGCCCTCTTCATCGGTTACATCAAACACGTAGCCGTGGGCGGCAATGCCCGCTTCCTTGTAGGCCGCAAGGCCCTTGTCCACCAGGTCTTGCTTCAAATCGTTGAATACTATGGTGGCCCCGGCCTCGGCCAGCGCCGTGGCAATGGCAAAGCCTATGCCGTAGCTGCCCCCTGTTACCAGGGCTACCTTTCCCTGCAATGAAAACTCTTTCAGCTCCATGCGAAACTTCCTTTCTTCTGTGTAATGGCATTGCTGCCTGTCAGCGCAAATTGGTGGTGGAAATAACGTCCATGTCGTCAAAGGCCTGGTTTTCACCGCCCATGGCCCAAATAAAGGTATAGTTGCTGGTTCCGGCGCCCGCGTGAATGCTCCAGCTGGGGCTTATAACCGCCTCTTCGTTTTGCATTACAATATGGCGGGTTTGCTGGCCTTCACCCATCATGTGGAAAACTACATTGTTTTCGGGCACTTCAAAATACATGTAAACTTCCATGCGGCGTTCGTGGGTGTGGGCGGGCATGGTGTTCCATACGCTGCCGGGGTCCAGCACGGTCATGCCCATGGAAAGCTGGCAGGTGGGCAGCACATCGGGGTGAATAAACTGGTTGATAACCCGTTTGTTGCTGGTTTCCATGGCGCCCAGGGGGCGTTTTGCGGCGTCTTCTATTTTAATAAGCTTGGTTTCGTACGCGCGGTGGGCCGGGGCCGAAACCATATAAAACTTTGCGGGCTCGGTTGCACCGGCGGAGGAGAAGGTTACCTCTTTGGTGCCCTGGGTAATGTACAGGCCGTCTTTGTAGGAAAGCTCGTATGTTACGCCGTCGGCCACAACGGTGCCTGTGCCGCCAATGTTGAAAATGCCAATTTCACGGCGCTCCAAAAAGTACTGGGTGCCAAAATTCGTCCAAATGTCAATGCCTTTGTCAATGCTGACGGTTTCGGTGGTGGGCATACAGCCCAGTGTTACCATGCGGTCTACAGGGCTGTACACGGCCACCACCTCGTTGGGTTTGTACAAATTTTGAATTAAAAATTCATTGCGCGTTTCCTCGGTGGTGTACCGTTTAAAATCGCGCTGGTTGCATGAGTAGCGAATGTCCATAAAAAGCTCCTTTCCAATAAGGCAAAGCATGGGCAGCCTTATTCCTGGCTTGATAATAGCACATTATTGCGCCGTTTCTCAAGCTTTGAAGGGCGCGGCGAAAATGCAAAAAACAGTTGTGAAACATGCACAAATAGGGTACAATTTTATGGAGAATTATTCTAAAATTGCCATATTCTTTGGTGGCTTGCCCGGCCCTTGCGCAGCCTTTTGTGGTATTGCGGCGGCTTTGGCGGCCGGAACGAGATAAAAATTGTATATATACACA
>JBKEBR010000078.1:0-8739 GCA_047973285.1 Oscillospiraceae bacterium
CATGAGCCAGCAGGGCCCCACCGCCGCCGACCTTGTCAACACCATGGGCCGCCAGCAGCTGGCCGATATTTTCCGCCAATACGGCGAAGAACCTTACGCCTGGCAAATTGCCGGCAACATTGTGGCAAAGCGCGAAGAGCAGCCCATTGCCACCACCGAACGGCTGGCGGAAATTATCCGTTCCTCTGTACCGCCCGCTGTGCGCCGCAAAGACAAAAACCCGGCCCGCAAAACCTTTCAGGCACTTCGCATAGCGGTACATGGTGAATTGGACGCTTTGGAAGAAGGGTTGAACGCCTTTTTCGAAATGCTGAAGCCTGGTGGACGCATGGCTATTTTAACCTTCCATTCTTTGGAAGACAGGCTTGTGAAACAGCAGTTTCGCCAGTGGGCTACGGCCTGCACCTGCCCGCCGGAGCTGCCGGTATGCGTATGCGGCGGGGTTGCAAAAGCAACGCTGGTTGGGCGCAAACCGGTTACGGCGGCGCCCGAAGAGCTGGAAAGCAACCGGCGCAGCCGTTCCGCTAAGTTAAGGGTTCTTGAAAAGCTTTAAAAATAAAAAGGATACAACAGGAAAGGAGCAGCCTTATGGCACAGCAATTACCCCGCGGCAGCAACACTGCCGAAGCGTACAACTTCGAACTTTTTGCCCCGCAGCCCAAGGCTGCGCCCTCACGGCCCAATATAAGGGTTGTTCCCGGCAAAAAGAAAAAAATGAGGCAGCAAACCAAAACGCTTACCGGCGCTTTGGTTACGGTGCTTCTTCTTGCAATTTTGGGGGCGTTTGTGGTTGCCACCTACGCAAAGGTAGGGGAGCTGCAAAGCAATATCGACAAACAAAATGTTCAGCTTACCAACGAAACGGCTACCTACAGCGACCTTATTTTCCAGCTGGAAAGCAAAACAAACCTCAACAGGGTAGAGGAGCAGGCTTTGGCTATGGGGCTTGTCAAAATAGACAAGAGCCAAATTACCTATGTGCGTGTGGTGGATGAAAACAGAATAGAGGTTCAAAACGGGCCGCTTGCTGCACTGGTAGAGTTTGTTGCCGGCTTGTTTGCTTAAAAATGGGTGGTGCGGTAAATTGTGGTACGTAATTTACCGCACTTTTTATCTATTCTGCGAAAAAAACCTGGGCTTGCTATTGAGCCGGGGCGCTCAAACCACTATAATAAAATGCGCTGAAAAACGCTGGGTTTGTCGGCTTTATTTTACAAACAAAATAAGGCCGGCCTTGTTATTGGAGGCTTATTTATGAAAAAAACAGAAAAAAACACCGATGCTACTTCCTCCTCGCTCACCTTTGGGAAAATGAGAAGCGGTGTTATTTTTATTGCGTTTCTTTTGGTGGCCATTTATATTGCCGGCAACCTTTCCATTCTGCAGGTGGTAGAGGCCAGCGAATGGCAGGCGAAGGCCAATGAAAAACAGCTGGTAAGCGCCACCATCAACCCCAAGCGCGGCACCATATACGATTCGGAAATGCGAGAGCTGGCCGAAAGCGCCCCGGTGTGGACCATCTCCATTGCGCCCAACCTGCTGGCCAAAAGTGCGCTTAAAAATACGGCAGAGCTGGACCCTGCCCGCCTGGCGGCCCAGCAGCTTGCCGCCCTGCTGGAGCTGGACGAAGAGACAATTTACCAGAATATTTCGGATAAAGAGTCGCTTTATTACCCCATCAATGTGAAAATGAGCCGTGAGCTTACCGACCAGGTAGAGGCTTTGTACACCCAATACGGCCTGCGGGGCATCAGCACCATCGAAACCTCCAAGCGGTATTACCCGTACGAAGACATGGCGGCCTCGGTGCTGGGCTTTATGAACAGCGACGGCACGGGGGTATACGGCCTGGAGGCGCAGTACGAGGATATTTTAAAGGGAACGCCCGGCAGAACCATTTCCTCCCGCGCGGGCGAAATTCCGGGCGAGGTCGATTCCAAAACCTACCCGGCCGAAGACGGCGGCAGCCTTGTAACCACCATCAATGTCGATATTCAGCAGTCCCTTGAAGAGCATTTAAGCGCCGCGGTGGCAAAATACAACGCCACCGAGCGTGGAATGGGCATTGTAATGGACGTAAACACGGGGGCCATTCTTGCCATGGCAACCAAAGGCGACTTTAACCCCAACGACCCCTATTATATTTCCGACGAAACCCTTCGGAATACCATTGAGGCCATGCCCGACGGCGACGAAAAAACCCAGGCACGGGCCAATGCGTGGTACCGCCAGTGGCGCAACAAGGCCATTGCAGACACCTATGAGCCCGGCTCGGTTTTAAAGGTAATTACGGCGGCCGCCGCGCTGGATTCCGGCACATATACCGCCGATTCGCTGTTTACCTGCACCGGGGCCTATGACGTGGCCGACCGCACCATTGGCTGTGCCGGCGGCGTGGCCCATGGCACCATTACATTGCGGGAGGCTTTAATTGTATCCTGTAATATTTCCTTTATTCAGGTGGCGCAGGGGCTTGGCGTAAGCACCTGGTACGACTATATCAATGCCTTTGGCCTTACCGAGCCCACCGGCATCGACCTGCCCAGCGAGCCCTCACAAAATTCGCTGAATACGGTGGTGTATTCTGAAAACGCCATGGGCCCTGTGCAGCTTGCCAGCTGCGCTTTCGGCCAGTCCAACAAATACACCGCCCTGCAAATGATTACGGCGGTCTCCACAGCCGTAAACGGCGGCAACCTGGTTCAGCCACACCTGGTAAGCGAAATTTTAGACGCCCAGGGAAATGTTACCCAGGAAATTAACCCCTCGCCCAAGCGCCAGGTGGTTTCAGAAGAAACCTCGGCTGCCCTGCGCGGCATTATGGAAGACCTTGTTTCCAACACCAGCGGCAGCGGGCGCAACGCCTATGTGGCGGGCTACCATGTTGGGGGCAAAAGCGGCACCTCCCAAAAGCTGGAGCTTTTGGCGGAAGACGAAACCAACGAAAAATACATCTCTTCCTTTGTGGGGTTTGCCCCGGCCAACGACCCGCAAATTGCCGTTCTTATTGTGCTGGACGAGCCGCATGACGACTCACCCCTTCAAAACTATTTTGGCGGGCGCCTTGCCGGGCCAACAGTGGGCAGCGTTATCAGCGAAACCGTTAAAATTCTTGGAATTGCCCCCGACTATGAAAGCGGCGAAATGACCCGTACCACAATCTCCACCCCAAACCTTCTGGAAAAGGATGTATCCTCTGACATTGTTACCTTAAACGGCAGCGGGCTAAGCTATAAAACAATGGGCAGCGGTGCCACCGTTCTGGGACAGTACCCAACGGCGGGCAGCCCCATTCCGCGGGGCGGGCAGGTTATACTGTATACCGATGGAAGCGTGCTGGAACAGCGAACGGTAATGCCCGATTTAAGCTCTAAGAACGCCAAGGTGGCCATCGACACGCTGCGCAGCCTGGGGCTGAACGTGTTGGCCGAGGGCGCCTCGGAAGACGGCGGCAACGTGGTGGTAATCAGCCAAAGCGTGGAGGCCGGGCAGGAAATTCCGCTTGGCACGGTGGTAACACTCACCTTCCAGGACGTAAGCGCCATTACCGACCACTAAAAACAAGAAAAGGGGCTGTTTGTATGGAATACGGCAGGCTGATGCAGGGAATTTCCTACACAGGGCAGCTTCCGGCGAGCGAAGCGGCCCTGGTAACGCAGGACAGCCGCAAGGTTGTGCCGGGCGCCGTATTTGTTTGCGTAAAGGGCCACAGCAGCGACGGGCACCTGTTTGCCCGGCAGGCGCTGCAGGCGGGGGCGGGGCTTTTGGTTACCCAGCAGCCCCTGGGCCTTGAAAAAGAGGTGGTGGTGCAAAACAGCCGCGCCGCCTATGCGCTTTTGTGCCGCAATTTTTTTGGCAACCCGGCCCAAAAGATTACCATGGTGGCCGTAACCGGCACCAATGGAAAAACCACCGTGTCCAGCGTAATCAAGCAAATGCTGCAAAACGGCGGCATACAGTGCGGGCTTATCGGCACCATTCGCAGCGAAATAGGCACAATGGAAATTCCCGCGAAATTCACCACCCCCGAAGCGTGGGACTTGAATGCCCTGCTGCACCGCATGGTGGCGGCCGGGTGCACCCATGTTGTTATGGAGGCTAGCAGCCAGGCACTGGAGCAGGGCAGACTGTACGGCCTGCAATTTGCCCTTGCCATTTTCACCAACCTCACTAGGGACCATCTGGACTATCACGGGACGATGGAGAACTACTACATGGCCAAGAAAATTTTGTTTGGCCAATGTGATGCAATGCTTACCAATATTGACGATGAATGGGGCGCGCGGCTTTTACAAGAGGCCGGCTGCCCCCGCCGGTATTCTTTTTCCTGCCGGCAGCCCGCGGCCAATTTTTATGCGGGGGATATACAGCTTGCGGCGGGCGGGGTGCGGTTCGTTTTGAACACGCAGGCGCAGCGGCAGGCGGTGGCGTTTGCCATGCCGGGGGAATATTCCGTGTACAACGCCCTTGCGGCGGGTGCGGCGGCGGTGCTGCTGGGCCTTTCTCCGGCAGAGGCGGCCGGGCAGCTTGCCAAGGTGCCGGGTGTTGCAGGGCGCTGCGAGGTGCTTTACGATGGCGGCTTTACCATTATTTGCGATTTTGCCCACACCGGCGACGCCATGGAAAAACTTCTCTCCACCCTTCGGCCCTTTGTAAAGGGGCGCATGCTGGTTTTGTTTGGCTGCGCGGGCAACCGCGACCCGGTAAAGCGGGGGCCCATGGGCCAGGCTGCGGCGGAATACGGCGACCTTGTTTTTTTGACAAGCGATAACCCCCGCAGCGAAAGCGAAACCGCCATTGCCGCCGGGGCGCTGCCGCCCTTACAAAAAAAGCAAATTCCCTGTTATGTAGAGCTAAACAGAGAAAAAGCCCTGCACAAGGCGCTTGGCCTTTTGGCGGCGGGCGATATGCTGGTTTTGTGCGGAAAGGGGCATGAGGACTACCAGGTGCTGGATGGCGTTACGGTTTATTTAAGCGAACGGCAAATTGTGTTGGACTGGCTGGAAACCCGCGCCCTGCCCGAAGAAGCCACTTCGGCGGCAAGCAATTTGCCTGGCTGATGCCGCGTTGCAAACCGTTATTGTTGGCGCCCCGGCCAAAAGCAATTCCATAGCCCGTGGCGGGCAGGCCGGGAATTTTTGGATATTCGCGTATTTTATTGCAGTTTTAACTGGCCAAAGGCAAAAGGAGAATTCAATTGATACCGGTTTACGCAAAAGAACTGTTGGAGGGCCTTTGGCCCGCTGTGCCTGAAGATTTGCAGGTAACCTGTGTGGTAACCGACAGCCGCCTGGTGGTTCCCGGCTGTGTTTTTGTGGCCATAAAGGGCGAGCGGGCGGACGGGCATAATTTTGCCGCCCAGGCAATGCAAAACGGGGCGGTGGCGGTTGTGGCGCAGCGCCCGCTGGACGGCGTGCCCACCTGCCGCACCGTATTGGTGCGGGACCCGCTTGACGCCATGGTTGCCATGGGCGGGAATTACCGCCGCAAGTTCCGCCCCTTGGTGCTGGGGGTTACGGGCAGCGTGGGGAAAACCACCACCAAAGAATTTTGCGCCGCCGTGTTTTCGGCCTTTGGCAATACGCTGAAAACCGAAGGGAACCAAAACAACGAAATTGGCATGCCCAACACCCTTTTCCGCCTTACCGACAGCACCCAGTATGCCGTAATAGAAATGGGCATGCAGGGCCTTGGTGAAATACACAAGCTAAGCGCCGCCGCCGCGCCCAATGGCGCCGTTATCACCAAAATAGGGGTTTCCCACCTGGAAAGCCTTGGCAGTGTGGAAAATATTCTGCGCGCCAAAATGGAAATTTGCGACGGCATGGCCCCCGGCGCGCCGCTGGTGCTGAACGGCGACGACCCCCTTTTGCAAACGGCAAAGGTGCCCGGCGGCATTCAAGAGGTATTCGCCGGGGTGCAAAACGAGGATTGTACGGTGCGGGCCCGCGGCATTGAAACAAGCGGGGCCGGGCAAAATTTTGAAATTGTAGACAAACAATTTGGCAGCTTTGCGGCGTTTATTCCCGCGCTGGGCACGCACAATATTTACAATGCCCTGTTTGCCTATACGGCGGCCACCCGGCTTGGCCTTGAGCCCACCCATGTGGCGCAGGCGCTGGCGGGGTACAGGGCAGCCGGTATGCGGCAGAATATTGTTGAGGTAAACGGCGTAACCCTGATAGAGGACTATTACAATGCCAGCCCCGAATCTATGCGGGCGGCCCTTTCTTTGTTGGCAGATATGCAGGTAAAGGGCAGGCGAATTGCCGTGCTGGGGGATATGAAGGAACTGGGCGAAATTACCCGGCAGGCGCACATAGAGCTGGGCGAGGCCTGCGCCCATGCCAAGGCAGATATTCTGTTTACGGTGGGGGAGCTTGCCGGCCTTGCGGTGCCGCAGGCGCAAAAAAGCGGAGTGGAGACCTACACCTTTGAAAGCAATGCAAAGGCGGCCCAGCGGCTTGCCGCCATTGTTCAAAAGGGAGATGCGGTGCTTTTAAAGGCCAGCCGAAGCATGAAGTTTGAAGAAATTGCCGAAGAGTTTAAACAGGCCTGCCAATGCTGAAAGCGCCCTCTTTCGGCAAAAGCGGAGATACACCGTATATGGTATAATAGAAAAAGCATTTAAAAGGGGAGTGTGGCAAAATGGAACGTATTGCTGTTACAGTTGCCGCTGTGGTTGCATTTTTAATAACGTGGGGTTCGGGTTATTTTATCATTCCGGTGCTGCGCAAAATTAAATTTGGGCAAACCATTAATGAAATAGGCCCCAAGTGGCATAAGGCGAAGCAGGGTACCCCCACCATGGGCGGCTTTACCTTTATTTTGGGGGCCAGTTTGGCGGTGCTGGCTGCCTACCCGTTTTTGTCGGCCCTGGTAAGCCAGGCCGGGCAAAGTGATTTGGGGCTGCTTATTTTCGGCATTTTTACGGCCATGGCCTTTTCCGCCGTTGGTTTTATAGACGATTACCTCAAAGTGGTTCGCAAGCAAAACCTTGGGCTGAAGGCTATGTCCAAAATTGTTATGCAGGCGCTTATCACCATTTGTTTTTTGGCAACCCTGTATCTTATGGGCCGCCTTTCCACCTTTGTTATGCTGCCCTTTGCAGGCAGTGTGAATTTTGGGCTGCTGTTTTACCCGCTGGCCTTTTTGCTGATTATTTTTGTGGTGAATGCGGTAAACCTTACCGACGGGCTGGACGGCCTTGCCACAGCGGTTACCTTTTGGGTAATGGTTGGCTATGCCGTGGTGCTTGTATTGCTGCAGCGCTTTGAAATTCTGCTGTGGCCCGCCGCGCTGGCGGGCGGCTGTGTTGGGTTTTTGCTTTGGAACCTTTACCCGGCCAAGGTGTTTATGGGGGATACGGGCAGCATGTTTTTTGGCGGCGCCGTGGCCACCCTGGGCTTTTGCATGGGGGCCCCCGAGCTGGTGGTTATTTTTGGTGTGGTGTATATTTTAGAGGCCCTCAGCGTGGTTATTCAGGTTACCTATTTTAAGCTTACCCACGGCAAGCGGCTGTTTAAAATGACGCCGATCCACCATCATTTCGAACTGATGGGTTGGAGTGAAAAGAAAATTGTTTTTGTGTTCAGTTCGGTTTCATTTTTGTGCGCGGTGGCCGGCATTGCGTATGCCTATTGGGTTTTATAAATAAAACGGTGCAAAAAAATGCGGAAAGGAGGAAAAGTATGCCAAAAGCCAGGCAGCAGGCCACGCATGCGCAGCTGAAGAATAATTTCAGGCAAAGCAGTGTGGCGTTAAGTGAAGAAGGCGCAAAGAAAGAAAAGGGAAATGTAGACATTGTTTTGCTTGTTATTGTTTCGCTTCTGGTAATTTTTGGCATGCTTATGCTTTTTTCTGCGTCTTATGCCAAGTCGCTCAGTGAAAATGGCAACAGCTATTACCTAATTAGCCAGCAGGCGAAAAACCTTTTAATAGGAATTGTGCTGGCCACATTTATGGTGGTGGTCGATTACAGAAAATGGCGTAATTTTGCCTGGCCCGCCTTTTTTTTCGCCATTGCCTGTTTAATTGCCGTTTTTTTCATGCAGGAATTAAACGGCGCCCGCCGCTGGATTATTTTGGAGCTTCCCTTCGGCACCTTTAGCTTTCAGCCGGGCGAGGTGGCAAAGTTTGCCATTATTATAGTTTTTGCCTATATGCTGAGCGGCCACGGCGAGCGCCTGAAAACCTTTAAATACGGGGTTTTGCCCTTTATGCTGGTGCTTGGCTGCATTGCGGGGCTTTTGCTGCCGGAGCCGCATTTGTCGGGTACAATTTTGGTTGTGGGCATTGCGTTTGCCATGATGTATGCGGGCGGGGTGCCTGTAAAGTGGCTGCTGATGATTGTATTTGCCGCGGCGGCGCTGGTGGCGCTGGTGTGGGTAATACGCCCCTCCTTCCTCGACCACGCCTTTTTGCGCATTGAAACCTTTCGCGACCTTGACAATGCCGACCCGGACGCCTCCCGCCAAACCATTCAAAGCCTTACGGCCATTGGCTCGGGTGGGGTTTGGGGCCGCGGCCTTGGCAAAAGCCGCCAAAAATATATGTACCTTCCCGAAATGCACAACGACTATATTTTTGCCATTTTGTGTGAGGAATTTGGCCTTGTAGGGGCGCTGGTGCTTATGGTGCTGTTTTTCGCCCTGTTGCTTCGCTGCCTTACCATAGCCCGCCGCGTAAAAGATAAATTTGGTTGTATGAGGGTGGGGGGGGTTGCGTTGCAAAAACCCA
>JBKEBR010000079.1:0-5212 GCA_047973285.1 Oscillospiraceae bacterium
AAAGGCCACACCGCTTTGTTGAACAAGCGGGTGGCCTTTTGTGTATTCTGGCAAAAAACCAAAAAAAGCCGCTTTGGGGGCTTGCCTACTCCTTTGCCTCTATATAAATTGTACTGGCAGACAGCAGCATGTCAAAACTGGGCCGGTACCCAATTTTGCGGGCCGTGCTGTAATTAATAACCAAAAAAGGCGCCGTTTGGTAAACCTGGGGCAGCTCCTCCAGTGCCTCCCCGCCAAGGTACCGCCGCAGGGCATCCGCCCCAAAACGGCCTATGTTGGGAAAATCAGAGGATTCCGCCGCAAGCAGGGCGCCGTACTCCACATCATAAGAGCTGTTAATGGAATACACCGGTATATTTCTGGCAAACAAGGGCTCCAGCACATACGCATAGTCGCCGGGCTCCAGCAGGGAGGTTGTCAAAATATATACGTCAATGTCGCCTGCCAGGGCGGCATGCGCTTCATACAGCTGCTGTACATACTCGCCGTAGGCCGCTTCGTCGAATTCGTCCTCCACAAATTGCCTGTGCACGGCAATGCCGTTTTGCCCGCAAAAAACGTCCAGCACGTCCGCGCCGGAATAAACATAGGCATCGCTGTTGTTGGCGTACACCACGCCCACAGATTCCGGCTTAAAAATATCGGCCATTACCTCAATGGTACGGTTAAAGGCATTTACATCCACATGGGCCCACCGCCCCGCAATGCCGGAGGTCTCTGTGCCCGCCACAATGCCTGCCTTGTAGGGGTCGGCCGCCACAAAGTTTACCAAGGGGGTTTGGCTGGCAAGCCCGGCAATGGCAAGCCCGCCGCTTGTTCCCATGGTCAGCATCAGCGCCACATCGTTTTTTGCAATCAGCTCTTCTATAATTTGCCCGGCTTGTGCCGAATCGCGAAAGCGGCTGTCGCTTAAAGACACATACGCGTCTTTGACAAAGTTCACCTTCCAGCCCGGCGCGTTGGCGGCGCTTACCGTTTGCCACAGCTCCGCCGCGGACATGCCCTTGTTCACAAGCCCGGCCACGCCTGAAACCAGGCCGTATTCCTCCATGCCCAGCAGCAGGTAATAAAGCTGGGTGTCAAACTCCACATAGGGGTCGCTTTCACAGTAACCCAGGCGCAAAGGGCTTTCAGCTGCCTGCCCCGGCGCCGCCTTTGCGGGCAGCGGCGAACCGCCAAGTGAAAAGCACAGGCACAGGGCCAGCGCTGCGCTTATTGCGGCAAACAATTTAGGTTGCATGTTTACTCCTTTTTTCGGCGGCCTGCTGCGCTTTGGGGCTGCCAAAGCGAAAAACCAGCGCGCATACCAAAATTACAGCGGCAGCCGCCATAAATTTTTCGTTGACCATCATCAGCGAAAAAACCACCGGAGCCCCCGCGGAAATGGCGCCGGAGAAAAAGCCCTCAATGCCCAGCGTTCTGCTGAACCCAATGCGCCCGGTAATGGGCAACGTATAAAGAAACTTAAACTGCAGGCTGGGCATAATGCCGTCGCACAACGCAATAAACAGTACAAAGCCAATGGCCAGAACCAGGTTGCCGTACAAGGCAAACGCGCCAAGCCCCGCCCCCAGCGCCACCAAAATAATAAACATAAGCGCCAGGGTGCGTATTTTTTTAGACAGCACCCGGCACAAAAAAGTTCCCACATAAGAGGTGGCAATGCCATAGGCTAAAAAGATATAGCCTATGGTAACCGTGGGCATGCCCTTTTCGTTGGCAAAAACCGGGAACAAATAGTCTACAAACATAATAGAAAAATAATAGGGAACAACCAAAAACACAATGTAAAGCGCAAATTGCAGGTCAAAAGGGCGGGCCCTTTTCTGCAAAGAGGAGGGCGGTTTTTCTTTTTTTGTTTCTTTTGCCTCTTCCACAACAATATTTTGCCCAAAGAAAAGCATTAGGGCCGCAACAAAAACACCCACACAGGCCATAACCAAGTAGGCGCCCGAATACCCCAGTGCGCTGGCAATAATGGCGCCAATGGCAGAGGCACAGCTAAGGCCCACCACCGTGGCGGCGTTAGCGTTGGAGGTATATGTTTCCATTTGCCCGTCAGAGGCCACCACCACGCTGTACAGGTCTACCGCGGTTTTGGAAATGCCCAGCCCCAGCCCAAAAATAAGCTGGCAGCCAATAAAGGGAACGGGCGAATGCACAAGCCCGCACAGCAGGCTTCCCAGGGCCATCAGCAAAATACCCAGGCATGCGGCGGGTTTCCAGCCGGCCCGGCCGCACAGCTTGCCGCTGAGGTAAGCCCCCAGCATGGAGGAGAACATCTGCGCCGTCAGCGGCAGGGAAATAACGAGAGCATAAGGAATTTGATGGTTTCCTATATAAATGGGGCGGTATATTTCAATGATAACCAGAGAGACAAAGGCCATGGCCATATAGCGGAACATGCTGAAAAAGAACGCCAACCCCCGCACCACCCCATAGGGCTGGTAGGAGACATTTTTTTCTTTATGGATGGTTTGCGCCCGAAGCCGGCTTACCTTGCCCCCGCCGGTGAAAATAGCCAATATAAAAATGATGACCTCGGCGGCAATCATCAGGGCGGTAACAATAGAAACGGCAATTTCAACCAGAATGCCCTTTATTTTCGATTCCACATACGTTCGCGACACCTCTATTTGCAAATAACTTTTCGCGCCGGTATCGTCGGGGGGGAATTCGTAGATATTCACATACGCCGACTGTGAGGCCCCCACCTGCAAGCCCATGGAAATGTGCTCTATCTCTTGTGTGGCGGCCACCATATCCTCAAAATACAGGTCCATTCCTTCCAGCTCCGCATAGGCAATGCCGCTGTTTATTACGCCTTCCACATCGTTTTGTATCTTCTGGTGGTAAATGCCCGACATTTGGCGTGTCATGGCCATGTAGCCCGAAGTGAACACATTGCTGATGTTTATTCCAAAAAACACATTGGCGATGATTACCACAAAAATAACAATGGTGAGCAGCCGGGAAAATTGAAAGCGGTGCCGAACCAGAAAAAACAACCCTACCAGTAAAACAATGCCCACCGCTATGGCGGCCAAGGTGTACAGCACGGCCGAATGGGTGTATTCCCGAATATCGTTGCCAACCGCGCTGGTTGGGTAGCCAAAGCCAAGGCCGGCAATGGTTTGCCCCGCCTTGTCGCGAATGGGAAGAAGCAGCTGCTGGGTATCTTCCTCCAGCCAGGCCTGGGTGCCCCCGGCCGCCAAAATGCTTTGCAGGTGCTCGTTCAATTCCTGAGGCGGGGAAAATTCTGCCCCGCTGAAAACCTCTTTGTACAGAATATCCCCGTTCGTTCCGGTAATATAAACGCTGCCCAGGTAGCCGTACAGGCTTTGCAGTTCCTCAAACAAATCATCAATGCCGTAGTAATTGTCCAGGTTGCGGCCATACCGCAGCGTATATTCAATTTTGTTCACCGTGCCGTCGGCCACAATGGCGTTGCTGGCCGCGGTGGCTTCCAGGTAGGTATTGCGGAAGGAGATGATGTTCAACACCGAGGAAAGCCCTATCAACGCAGAAACCGTAATGCTTATAATGGCCAAAAAAGAGAGGTTGCGTTTTAAGGCTGTTTTCATAAAAGCTCCTTTCCTTTGGCCTTGGCTGGTTTTTGTAAAGCAAAACCGGCTTGTGGTGTATGCGTTTTTTGTGGCAGGGCGGCCCAAAAGGCCTTCGGCTTTACAGCCTTTGCAGCTGCGGGTACCGTTTGACAGCACTTTCAATAATGCGGGCCACCACATCGGCATATTCCAGCCCAATGGCTTTGCCGCAGGTTTCATAGGGCCCGTTTTCCGTCAGGCCGGGGCGCGGGTTCACCTCCAGAAAATAGGCCCGCCCGTCTTTGTTAATTCTGAAGTCTGACCGGCTGAAATCTGCACAGCCCAGGTGCCGGTGAATGGCCAGCGACCATTGGAACAGCCGCCCGCGCATTTCCTCCGTTACATCGGCTATGGTGTCCTTCAGCGGGGAAAAGCACTTGTCGCGCAAAGAAAATATTTCAAAATCCCGCCCATCCGGGTAGGAGCACCGCCCCACGCCCAGGCAAAGGCTTTCTGCCCCGGTGCCGATCAGCGGCACATACAACTCCGGCCCCTCTATATATTCTTCGCAAAGAACCTCCTGGCGGTAGTGTTCGAAATTAAAGTGGATTTTTTCCACCGCCCCGGCCAAATCCCGCACCAGGAACACGCCCATGGAATACCCTTCGCAGTTGGGCTTAACCACCAGTGGAAAGCTTATGTGAAGCCGTTTCATTTCGGCGGCCAAAAAGCCGGGTAAATCTTTCTGCCCGCAATTTACGTAAATTTCCGCCGGAACGGGAATGCCCAGGGCGCGCGCCGCAAGCTTGGTGTGGAATTTGTTTTGGCTTAGCCCCATGGCGTAGGCATCGCTGCCCACATAGGGAATGCGGTTAAGCTCCAGCAGGGCGGGTACAATTGCCTCGCGGTTGCGGCTGGCAATTCCCTCGTCCTCCACAAACACCAAATCGCAGGCAAAGGTGCCCGCTTTAATGGCCTCGTTCAGGCGGTACATGTTCCCCAGCATTACCACCTCGTGGCCGCCGGCCTGAATGGCCCGCGCAAGGTAGGCTATTTCATCCGGGTGGCAAAAATCGGCAAATATTTCGCTGTTGTGTTTAATGCCATAATCCTCCCGCAGGTCGTAGGTCAGGCCAATTTTCATTCATTTCCTCCAAGCTCGTATTCAATGGGCTCATTGCCGGGCCCGCGCAGCAGCAAATGGCCGCCTGCCTCCTCCAGCAGGCTGGGGTGTTCCATGGTAATTTTGCCGCCCCGGGGGCCCGGCACATCAATGACGAACCGGGGCACGGCATAGCCCGATACCCGCCTGCGCAGTTCTTGCACCATGTCCATTCCCAGCCTGTAGGGCGTGTGAAAGTGGGAGGTGCCCCGCACGTTATCGCACTGGTAAATGTAGTAGGGCCGCACCCGTATGCGAACCAGCCCCAGCACCCGCTGTTCCATGGTGTCGATGTCGTCGTTGACCCCCTTGAGCAGTACGGTTTGGTTGCCCAGGGGAATGCCCCTGCTAAGCAAAATGCTGCAGGCCCCGGCCGCCTGCGGCGTAAGCTCGGCGGGGTGGTTGAAATGGGTGTTAACCCACAGGGGGTGGTATTTTGCAAGGGTGTCTGCCAGGGCGGGCGTAACGCGCGAGGGCTGCACCACCGGCGCCCGGGTGCCTACGC
>JBKEBR010000080.1:0-1551 GCA_047973285.1 Oscillospiraceae bacterium
CATTTTTTTCACCTCATGTTTATCAAGTTATCAAGAAGACCTGTTTTTCAAACCGGCCCCTTGGCCTTTGCTTTTTTCCGCCGTTTCCTCCATCGACACCTCCACCTGTGCCCTGGTGCCCCAGCTTTTTACATCTTTCAGTTTAAACAAAGATAAATATTGCAGCCCCGTGGTTAAATACAAATTGAAGAAAGTGCTGAGCGGTGCCATGACCACCCACTCCAGAAACTGCCGGAACCTTGTGCCATCGCGCGGCTTGTACAGCAGGGTGCGCACGGTGCGTATGTAGGAAAGCACCCCCATATAAATAAAAATATCCACCGGAAACCTGCGGTTTATAATAGGGTTAATAATTAAAATAATTGGGAATATGATAGAGTAAAGCACAAATGAAATATACTGGCTGAGGGTAAGCCACCATATTCCCCTTTTTATGCTTTGATGCCGGATTACCCACAGGCCCCCCCACCAAAAGCTTTTCCACCACCGTATGCGCTGCCTTGTAAGGTGGTTTATGTTTTCGGGAATTAATGTGTAGCCTATTGAATTTTCCTGGAATACCGTTCTGCCAATAAGGGAGGCGTACTGGGTGAGCATACGGTCGTCTCCATAAAGCGCTTTTTGCCCAAATACGGTTTGGGTAAGGTATTCGTGCAAAAATTGGGAAACCACTTCGGCGCGGTAAAACGCAAGGCCGCCGCAGTTGACACTGACGGAATTCCAGCGGGACCAGGCCGCTCTTCCGTTTGTAAAAGAAGAAACAAAGCTAAGCGCAACAATTTTGTTGAGGAATGTTTTGGTGTTGTACGCCATCAGCAGCCCGCCCACCGCCTGTATGGTAGGGTCCTGAAAAGGCGCAATGCCGTTTTTAATGGCGTCGCGGTGCAGCAGCGTGTCGCTGTCCATGGTTAAAAAAATATCCGCCTCGTTCATATATTGGCGAAACGCAATGGCCTGCGCCTCCCGTTTCCCGCCGTTGGGCACATAGGTATAAAACAGCTTCAGGCCGGGGTGCCGCGCCTGCCACCGGGCGCAAACAACGTCGCATTTGTTTTTGGGCGCAGAGCCATCCTCTACAATGCAAACCACATTGGGCTGGCGCGACTGGCCCGAAATGCTCTCCAAAACCTTTTGAACGGTTTTTGGGTGCTCGTTGTATACCGGCACCACCACAACCACCCGCTGGTGTTTTTCAATTTTTTTAACCGGAAGATACACCCTGTTTGCAAATGATGAAAACAGAAGAAAATTCATCCACAAAAAGGAAATAAACACAACGGGCGTCGTCCAGAAGGAAATACTTTTCATGCGCCAAATGTGGTAAAATAAACCGGCGGTCATAACCAGAACCATCAGCAGGCCCAGGCCGAAGTTGGCAGGGCGGAAAAGCTTATAGCGAAGGTTTTCGGGCTGGGGATGACTCCAGGGGGAAAACCTGTTGAGCCGTTTCCCCCTTTTGTTAATAACCACCGCCGAAAAAAACAAAACAAAAATGACAAATACGGTAATGTACAAGGAATACATCGGGCCCTCCTTTTTGAGGCAGCTTTC
>JBKEBR010000081.1:0-2474 GCA_047973285.1 Oscillospiraceae bacterium
ATAGAGGAAACCGCCCGGCGCTACGGCATACAGCTGGCCGAAAAGCTGCCCATTCAACCCGCCCTTGCCGCCGCCTGCGACAGCGGCACCATAGAAGATTTTGAAGAAGATTTGCTTTTGGGCATTGCCCGAAAGCTGGAAAGCATGCTGTAAAGCTGCAAAAAGGAGAAGCGCCATGACAATTGCCATTCCCTGCGAAAACGGGCAGGTGTTCCAGCATTTTGGCAAAACCGAACAATTTAAACTGTATACGGCGGAAAACGGCCAAATAACCGGCGTGCGGCTGCTTGGCACCGGGGGCAACGGGCACGGCGCGTTGGCGAGCTTTTTGCGGCAAAACGGCGCAAACGCGGTGGTTTGCGGCGGCCTTGGCGAGGGAGCCCGGCAGGCTCTTTCGGCGGCGGGCATTGCCGTGTATGGCGGGGTAAGCGGCAGCGCCGATGCCGCCGCCGAAAGCCTTTTTGCCGGGCGGCTGGTGTTTAACCCAAACGCAGCCTGCGGCCACGCACACCACGCTGAAGGTGAAGGGCAAGCCCACAGCTGCGGCCACGGGCAGCACGCTGAAGGTGAAGAGCAAGCCCACAGCTGCGGCCACGGGCAGCACGCTGAAGGTGAAGAGCAAGCCCACAGCTGCGGCCACGGGCACCACGCCGAGGGCGAAGGGCAGGCCCACAGCTGCGGGTATGCACACCACGCCGGTGAAAAAAGCACCCCCAAGGGCTGAAAAACCCCTGCCGGGGCGGCGCCTTTAAGGCGGCCTGCGCTAGAAAAAATTGCCTGCAAAGCGGGCCAACTGTAGCCCACAGGCACAGCCGGTGGTGGTACTTTATAGAGGGGCAAAGCCCTTGCCATTGGCCGCGCCTTAGGCTGTGTGTAAGGGCCCTTCACCGGCTTACTCCGCACTTTCATTTTTATTATGCTGCCTTTAGTCAATTCCCGCGGGGTATAAAAGCGCTCGCCAATTTTAAAGATGTTATGGTTGCTGTTTGTGTCGTGGCACTTCCCGCGGGATATGAAATCGCCCGCACCTTTTTGCCTGGAATGGTATTTAAAAAGCGTATAGTTCTATTTTCAAAGCGCTCCTCTTTGCTGAGCCTTTGCCTGCTTTATTGCGAGTAAAAACAAACAACCAATGCCGCGCAGGCGTTTGCCACCGGCATACCCGGCGGCGCCAGGCACACCAATAAAAGCAGCGTTTACAAAAAAGCCCCTCCCATTTGGGAGGGGCTTTTTCCCTGCCGGGGGGCGGCAGGTTATTTTTTTCGTTTGCTGTAGGTCTTGGCGACGCCAATGGCAACGCCAAGGCAAAGCCCCATGCTAATGCCAAGGGCAAGGTTGCCAAAGGCGGTGCCCAGGCCAACCCCCAGGGCTAGGCCCAGCGAAAGCCAAAGCCCCATTTGCCCGCCGTCCTCGTCCTTTTCTGGCGTGCCCTCGGGGCGGCTTTCACCCGCAACTGGTTCGCTGGCCGGCCCGGCGCCGGTGTTTTCCGCGCCCGGCACGGGTTGGTTTGTGGCGCTGCTGTTTTCGGGGGTGTTTTCTGTCATTGTGGGTTCCTTTCCGCCGGTGGTTGCCGGGGCACTTGTTATTTGCATTTAGTATACCATATTGTTTGGCCCGGGCGGCATGGCCGGGCCAGGGCCGCCATAACAACAACAAAAAACATTGCTGCCCGGGGCACAGGCCCTGTAAAGGGCCGCGGCGGCTGCCTACGCGGGCTGCGCCGCCCAGCTAAAGCGGTAGTGGCAGCTTTCAGGGGCGCCCACAGAGGGGGGCGGGGCAAGCGTTTCAAACTGGCCCGCAAGCCCGTTCTCGCGGGCGGCCAGGGCAAAGTGGCAGGCGGCAATGCCCAAATCTACCCGCTGAATGTCGATGCCCAGTTTGCCTGCGGGCAGGGTATTTTCCTCGTAAAAATGAAAGATGACACCGTTTTGCACCACCCGCCAGGGCTGCTTGTTTTCTGCCGAAGGGGCAAGGCGCAAAAGGTCCAGCACGGGGGCAAAGGGGCCCGCCTCTTCGCGGGTAAGGGGGCGGCCAAAGCGTTGGCTGAAAAACAGCTCTTGCCAGGGCTTGCGGCGGTCGGCGCCTATGGCCCAGCGCATCACCACTTCGGTGCCCCGCTTGCCCGCGGGGGTGCCAATGGGGCAAATGGCGGGGAAAAACTGGTTTTCCGCCACGCCCATGGCGGCGGCAAACCCGCTGCGGGTAAAGGTGCCCCCCAGCCAGCAGGTGCCAAGCCCCAGCGAGGTGGCGTACAAAACAAGCTCTTCAAAGGCGTAGCCAAGCCCCTCCAGCGCAAGGCC
Source organism: Oscillospiraceae bacterium (assembly GCA_047973285.1). Taxonomy (GTDB): domain Bacteria; phylum Bacillota; class Clostridia; order Oscillospirales; family Ruminococcaceae; genus JAAYCI01. The sequence continues at coordinate 2,301 of JBKEBR010000081.1, forward strand.
GCCCTTTTCCACGGCGGCGCAAAGGTAGCTTTTGGCGCCCTTAATAACGCCGTAGGTGCCAAGCTTTTCGCCCGCGGGGGCGCTGGCGGTTTCCAGCAGCTTAATGGTTACCTGCGCCCCAAAGGGGTTGGCAAGCGTTTGTAGGTAGGCCGTTATGGCGGCCGCCCCGGCTGG
>JBKEBR010000082.1:0-7382 GCA_047973285.1 Oscillospiraceae bacterium
AAAGCGGTGAGCCAAATAACAAAAATAAACAAAAGCCCGGTGCGCACCTTGCGCCAGCTGCGCCTGCGGCGGGCAGCCCGCAGCAGGTCTTTGGGGCGTTCAATGACAATGGTGTTTTCCGTTTGAAAGGCCATTGGCTTTTTGGCCGGGGCCTTTGCGGCGGGCGGCGGGCCGCCCGGTGCCGAAGGGCGCGTTTCGCTTGCAGCCGGCTGCTTTGCCCGGGGGCGTGCCGCGCCGCTATACACCCGGCGGCCGCTTTTTTTGCCCTTGGCTTCGGTGCCGGGAACCACCAGGCTGGTGTGTTTCGGTTTTTTATGGGTCTTTTTTTCCATGGAGGTTCCTTTCAAAAAAACAGGGGTACCCCTGCTAAAGGCTGGTGGGCAGGGGCTCGGGCGGGTAATACACCCGGGCCAGAAAAAGGCCCTTCGCCGGCATGGTTTCCCCCGCCTGCCCGCGGTGGCGCGCCTGCAGGGCCTGCCCCACATAGGCCGCGCCGCAGCGCCCGGTGCCCACCTTGAGCAATGTGCCCGCCATAATGCGCACCATATTGTACAGAAAACCATCGGCGGCCACCCGCAACACCACCCGCTCGCCCTCGCGGCGCACCGAAAGGGCGGTTACGGTGCGGGCGGTGTCTTGAATATCGCTGCCCGCCGACATGAACGAGTCGAAATTGTGGTACCCCCCCAGCGCCTGCCCGGCGGCGAGCATGGCCTCGGCGTCAAGGGCGCCCGGCACCCGGTGGTAAAGGCCCGGCGTGAAAGGGTTGTCGACGGCGGCGTTTAGGAAAACATAGTGGTATTCCTTGCCAAGGGCGGAATACCGGGCGTGAAAATCTTCGGCCACCCGCTGCGCCGCGGTAACCCGAATGTCGGGCGGCAGGTAGTGGTTGAGGGCAAGGGGCAATTTAAAATTGGAAATAGGGGCTTCGCAGTGAAAGCTGACACAGTATTCCAGCGCATGCACCCCCGCGTCGGTGCGGGAGCAGCCCTTTACGTCGGGCCGGGCGCCAAACAGCTTCTCCATGGCATTTTGCAGCACCGTGCAAATGCTGAGGGCATTGGCCTGCACCTGAAAGCCGTGGTAACGGCTGCCGTTAAAGCTGAGGCGCAAAAGAATATTCACAGCGCAAGGCACCTCTCTTCCGTTTTACAGGGCGGCGCCACACCACAGCCCCGTGCCGGGCAAAAATATGAAAAAGCGGCGGCGCAGGCTGCCTGCGGCTTGCTGTGCAATAAATTTTATAGGCAAACTACCGCGTGCTGCTTACAAATACGAGCCGCCTGCCAAGCAGCGGCACAGCCGGGCGGCGGCAGGGCGCATTACATTAGTTTGGGGAACCACAGGTTGGAAAGGCCAACCAGCACAAGCACCGCCACGCACGCAAGGCAGGCCACAAGGTCTTGCCCGGTTATTTTAAGCTGCCGCAGGCGGGTGCGCCCTTCGCCCCCGTGGTAGCAGCGGCACTCCATGGCCATGGCAAGCTCGTCGGCCCGGCGAAACGCCGAAAGAAACAGCGGAATTAAAACAGGAATAAGCGCCTTCACCCGCTGCATAACCCCGCCGGTGTCCAGCTGGGCGCCGCGGGCTTTTTGCGCATTCATAATTTTATCGGTTTCTTCAATAAGCGTAGGAATAAACCGCAGGGCAATGGTCATCATCATGGCAAGCTCGTGTGCCGGGAAATGCAGCTTGGAAAGCGGGCTGAGCAGCCGTTCAATGGCGTCGGTAAGCACAATAGGGCTGGTGGTGTAGGTTAAAAGGCCGGTGCCCGCAATAAGGCAAACAATGCGCACCGCCGTAACCACCGCGTAATAAATGCCGTTTTGGGTGATGGTGAACACCCACCAGGAGAATACCGTAGCCCCGCCGCTGATAAAAAACAGGTTTAGAATGGCGGTGAACAGCAAAATGGGAAGAATGGGCTTGATGCTGCGCCATACCATGCGGGCAGGAATTTTGGCGGCCGCGTACAGCGCCACCACAAACACCACCGAAACACCCAGCCCCATGGGGTTGGTGCCCACAAACAGCATAATGATATAGCCCAGCGTAAGCATAATTTTAAGGCGGGGGTCTAACCGGTGCACCACCGAATTGCCGGGGAAATGCTGGCCAATGGTAATATCACGTAGCATCCGCTTTGCCCCCTTTGGCCTTTTGCAAAATGGCCTGCACCGCATATTTTACGGTGTATACGTCGGTGCCAATGTCCAGCCCCATTTCGCGCAGGCGCAGAAAAACCTTGGTAATTTGCGGCACCGAAAGGCCAAGCTCCAGCAGCTCGTTGACCCGGCCAAACACCTTCGGCGTTTCATCGTACATGGCAATGCCGCCGTCCTTCATTACCAGCACCTTGTCGGCATATTTGGCCACATCCTCCATGGAATGGCTTACCAGCACCACGCTGGTGCCGGTTTCGCGGTGGTACTGCTTTATCTCGTTTAAAATGGTGTCGCGGCCCTCGGGGTCCAGCCCGGCGGCGGGCTCGTCCAGCACCAACAGCTTTGGCTGCATGGCAATAACCCCCGCAATGGCGGCCCGGCGCTTTTGCCCGCCCGAAAGCTCGAAGGGGCTGCTGGCCAGCATTTCCTGCGAGATGCCGCAAAACCGTGCGGCCATGCGCACGCGGCCCTCAATTTCTTCCTCTGAAAGGCCCATGTTGCGGGGGCCGAAGGCAATGTCCTTTGCCACCGTTTCTTCAAACAGCTGGTATTCGGGGTATTGAAAAACAAGCCCCACCATAAAGCGGAAGCGGCGAATGTCTTTCGGGTTTTCCCACAGGCTTTGCCCATCTACCAGCACCTGGACGGATGTGGGCTTGAGCATGCCGTTGACATGGCCAACCAGGGTAGATTTGCCGCAGCCGGTGGGGCCGATGATGCCCACAAAATCTCCCTGCTGCATTTCGAAATTGACACCCTGAATGGCGGTGGTGGCATCGGGCAGGCCCTGGTTATAAATGTAGGTAAGGTTTTTGGTTTCCAAAATAGGAGGCATCAGTTTTCCTCCTTTGCTTCGGGGGCGGGCGTGCCGGTGAGCTTTTGGTACAAAAGGCGGGCACATTCTTCGGCGGTGATGACCCCGCGGGGCATGGCAAACCCCGCTTTGCTCAGCATGTCGCACAGTTCGGCAGACTGGGGAATGTCCAAATGCAGGCTGCGCATTTCCTCTACCCGGCTGAACACCTCTTTGGGGGTGCCGCCGAATACCACCCGGCCCTCGTTCATTACCAGCACCCTGTCGGCCAGAGAAGCCTCCTCCATATAGTGGGTAATGTGCACCACCGTAATGCCCCGCTCTTTGTTAAGGCGGTGTACCGTGCGCATAATTTTATCGCGGCCGCGGGGGTCCAGCATGGCGGTGGCTTCGTCCAGCACCAGGCAGTCGGGGTTCATGGCAAGCACCCCGGCAATGGCCACCCGCTGCTTTTGCCCGCCCGAAAGCTTGTGGGGCTGGCGGTCTTTGTATTTTGCAATTCCCGCCGCTTCCATGGCCTCGTTCACCCGCAGGCGCATTTCGTCAGGCGGCACGCCAAGGTTTTCCAGCGCAAAGGCCACGTCCTCTTCCACCACGGTGGCAACAATTTGGTTGTCGGGGTTTTGAAACACCATGCCCACCTTTTGCCGTATATCGTACAGGCGCTCTTCCTCGGCCGTGGAAATGCCCTCTACCCAAACGGTGCCCCGCTCGGGCAGTAAAATGGCGTTGAAATGCTTTGCCAGGGTAGATTTGCCACACCCGTTTGCACCCAGCACCGCCACAAATTCGCCCCGCTGCACCGCAAGGCTTATATCCTCCACCGCATAGGGGTGTTCCTCATCATACCGAAAACAGATGTTTTCGGTTTTTATCATTTCGGGCATTACCGTCTCCTTGCCACCGTAAAACCACCGGCCTTTTCCGCCGAAAAGCACTTTGCCCTGGCGGCAACAGGCACATTGTATTTTTTAAGGGCCTTCGTTTCTGTTAGTGTAATATTTTACCTTTTTTCTTGCCGTTTTGCAAACCTTTACACACAAAAAACCGGCAGAGGCGCAAGGCCCCTAGCCGTTCAGTTGCTGCGCCATTAAAATTTCGTCGCAGTATTTCCCATTAAGCTGAAAATAATTTTTGTACACCCCGGTTTCTTCGAAGCCCATTTTGCGGTACAGCGCCCGGGCGGCGCTGTTGTCGGCCCGCACGCCAAGGTGCACCAGGGTAATACCGGCTGTGCGGGCAAACGCAAAAAGCCGGGCAATAACGGCGCTGCCAACCCCCTGCCCCCAAAAGCTTTTGGCCACCACAATGGCAAGGCTGCTGGTGTGGGCAATGCGCGGCTGGGAAGGGGTTTGCAGAGAAGCCACGCACACCACCTGCCCGCCCACCTTGCCGCACAGGGTTACCGAGGTTTCACTTTGGGCCTGCGCCCGCAAATAATCGGCCTCTTGCTGCACCGTAAGGGTAAAGGCGTTTTCACCGAACAGCATGTTGTCGCTTTCGCCCCCGGCCCGGTTTAAAAAGGCCAGAACAGCCGCCGCGTCCTCGGGGGCGGCCTTTTGCACCACCAACGTTTCCCCGTTTTTAAGAATGTATTCCTGCATTGCACGCCTCCTGCACAAATTATTAAAAATAAAGCCTGGCCGCCTTGTAACGGCGCGGGACATACGGCGCGGCCAACCCGTTGGCCCATGCCAAGGGCGGGGCCTTCGGCCAACCGCCGGCCTTTGCAGGGCCCGCCTGTTTTTATTCGGCGCTCCAAAAGGCGGTGGCCCCGCAGGGAAGCACGCTGCCTGCCGCCGTAACCGGCAGCCCTATTTCATCGCTGTTTACCCGCCCGCCAAAGCGGCCCGGCAAAAGCTGTTGCAGCATATACCCCATAACGCCGGGGGCAAGGCCGGTGGTATAGCTGTTTACCGTAAAAAACAGCGGGGTATTGCTAAGCAGCTGCGCGGTTTGCTCCAGCAGGGGGTAAATGGCTTCTTCCAGCTTCCACACCTCGCCGCCGGGGCCGCGGCCATAGCTGGGCGGGTCCATAACAATGCCGTCGTACCGGCTGCCGCGGCGAAGTTCACGGGCAACAAATTTTTGGCAATCGTCCACAATCCAGCGCACCGGCTTCTCGGCAAGGCCGGAGGCGGCGGCATTTTCCCGCGCCCAGGCCACCATGCCCTTGCTGGCATCCACATGGGCAACCGACGCCCCCGCCGCCGCACAGACCAGGGTGGCCCCGCCGGTATAGCCAAACAGGTTCAGCACCTTTATGGGGCGCCCCGCGCCCTTGATAAGGCGGGCATATTCAACCCAGTTGACGGCCTGTTCGGGGAAAACCCCCGTATGCTTAAACCCGGTGGGGCTTACCACAAAGGTAAGCTCCCCATAGGCAATGTTCCATTTTTCAGGCAGGGGCTTGCGGGTTTCCCAGCCGCCGCCCCCTTTTTCGCTGCGGTGGTACACCGCGTCTACCTTTTGCCAAAGCCCGCTGGCCCGCGGGGTGCTCCAAAGAATTTGCGGGTCTGGCCGCTGCAAAAGCACTTTGCCCCAGCGCTCCAGCCGGAACCCGGCGGTGGCATCGAGCAATTCATAATCCTTCCAGCCGGTGGCTGCGCGCATAGGGTGCCCTCCTGTGAATGAAAGGGCCTGCGGCAAATGCCGCAAAGCCCGTTTTGTTGATTTCTATTATAGAAGGCAAGGGCGGCCCGCAAAAAGCACGTGGCCGGGGCTGTGCGCGCCTGCCGGCGGCGCCCCTGTTGCAAAGGCAAAACAAAGTTAAAAACAGCCCTGCAAAATAGCTTATGCCCTTTGCCACAACACTGCCTGCCTCCGCTGCCCCCGCCTTTGCGCCAAAACGGACAACGGCTTTCGGCAGCCGGCGGCAGTTTTTTGCCATGCAGGCCAAACCCCGCGGGGTTATTGGCGGCAGGGGAGCGCGCCTTTCAAGCCGGTATAAAGGGCGGGCAATGCGCCGCAAAACCCCAGGCGGGGCGGCCTTGCCTAAAACAGGGTTTGCTGGCCGCCTTCCTGTGAAGGCTCGGGGAACGGCAGCCCCAAATGGCTATAGGCAAGCCGGGTTACACACCGCCCGCGGGGGGTGCGGGTGAGCATGCCCATTTGCATAAGGTAGGGCTCGCACACATCCTCCAGCGTAACGGCCTCTTCACCGAGGGCGGCGGCAAGGGTGTCGAGCCCAACAGGGCCGCCGCCATACATTTCTATAATGGCCCGCAGCAGGGTTCTGTCAAGGTTATCAAGGCCGGAATCATCAATTTCCATTTGGTGCAGGGCATAGCGGGCCGCCTCGGCGTCGATAGCGGGTTTGCCCATTACCATGGCAAAGTCGCGCACACGCTTCAGCAGGCGGTTGGCAACCCGCGGGGTGCCGCGGCTGCAGCGCGCAACCTCCAGCGAGCCCTCTTCGTTGGTGGCAACCCCCAAAATGCCGGCGCTGCGGCGAATGATAAGGGCAAGCTCTGAGGGGCTGTACAGCTCCAGCTTCAGCGTTACGCCAAAGCGGTCGCGCAGGGGGCTGGTCATTTGCCCGGCGCGGGTGGTGGCCCCAATAAGGGTAAAGCGGGGCAGGTTGATGCGGATGGACTGGGCGCTGGGGCCCTTGCCAATCATAATATCCAGCGCATAGTCTTCAAGGGCGGGGTACAGCACCTCTTCCACCTGGCGGGAAAGGCGGTGAATTTCGTCGATGAACAGCACATCGCCCTGTTGCAGGTTGGTGAGCAGGGCGGCAAGGTCGCCGGGTTTTTCAATGGCGGGGCCGCTGGTGATGCGAATTTGCACCCCCATTTCGTGGGCCACAATGCAGGCCAGGGTGGTTTTGCCGAGGCCGGGGGGCCCGTACAGCAGCAAATGGTCCAGCGGCTCGCCCCGCATTTTGGCGGCATCGAGGTAAATTTTCAGGTTGCTTTTCGCTTTTTCCTGCCCAATGTATTCTTCAAGGGTGCGGGGCCGAAGCGAGGTTTCCACCTCGAAGTCTTCGGTTTCTATCTCGGGGGAAACCAGACGGGCGGGTTCTTCCCCGTATTCAGCGGTATTGGTCGGGTTAATTGCCATGGGTTACCTCCCTGCCCCAATGCCCTGCAGGGCAAGGCGGATAATTTCTGCCACCGGCAGGCCGGGGTCTATTTTTGCAACGGCGGCAGCGGCCTCGCCCTGGGTATAGCCCAGGCTTACCAGCGCCGCCACAGCCTGCCCCGCCCCTTCGGCGGGGCCGTAAAGTGCGTCGCCTGCGGCTGCCCCGGCAGGGCCGCCGGGCCCAAAGCCCTTGGCAACCTTGTCTTTAAGCTCTAACACCAGCCGCTGGGCAAGTTTTGGCCCCACGCCGTTTGCCGCGGTAAACGCCTTAAAATCGCCGCTACCCACCGCCGCAACAATGCGGGCGGGCGGCAGCG
>JBKEBR010000083.1:0-2602 GCA_047973285.1 Oscillospiraceae bacterium
ACGACTAAAAATACAACCCCAAAATACACAACCCAAAACACAATTTAAAATACAAACAATAAAGGCGCCGCTGCTTTGCGCCAAACCCATTTGCGGGAAGGAGAACCAAACACCCGGTATGATTTACCTTGATTATGCCGCCAACACCCCCACAGACCCGGCGGTGCTGCACGGCTGTTGCGAGGCAAACCAGCTGTATTTCGGCAACGCCAACGCCCGCCACGCGGCCGGGTTTGCCGCCGCTGAAAAAATGCGGCAGGTTACCGCCGGCATAGCCGGGCTGCTGGGCGTATTGCCGGAGGAAATTATTCACACCTCGGGCGCAAGCGAGGCCAACAACCTTGCCATCAAGGGCATTGCCCACGCCCGCCGCCATGTGGGGCGGCACATATTGGCAAGCCCGCTGGAGCATTCCTCGGTTACGGGGGCGCTTTCGGCGTTGCAGCAGCAGGGCTGGGAGGTGGAAACGCTGGAGCTTACCCCCGCGGGCACGGTAGATTTGCAAAGCCTGCGGGAGCTTTTGCGCCCCGGCACCGCGTTGGTAACGGTGTGCCTGTTAGATGGCGAGCTGGGCAGTTTGCAGCCGCTGGCCGAAATAGCGCAGCTTGTGCGCGCCAATTCCCGCGCGCTGCTGCAAACCGACGCCACCCAGGCCGTGGGCAAAACCCCGGTGGATTTTACTGTGGCAGATTGCCTTACCCTGGCCCCCCACAAGCTTTACGGGCTGAACGGCAGCGGCCTTTTGGTGAAAAAGGCCGACGTGGTGCTGGAGCCGCTGATTCACGGCGGCGTTTCCACCAGCTTATACCGCAGCGGCACCCCGGCGGTGGCCCTGGCCGCCGGTGCCGAAAAGGCGCTGGCGCTGGCCCTTGCGGCGCTGCCCGCCCGCCTTGCCGCCGTGCAAGCGGTGCACGCCCGGCTGCGGGCTGCCCTTGCGGCGCTGCCCTTTGTGCGCTTCAACAGCCCGGCGGGTGCCTCGCCCTATTTTTTAAACATCAGCGCCAAGGGCATAAAGGCCGACGACATGCAGGCGGCGCTGGATGGCCGGGGGGTGTGCGTTTCGGTAAAATCTGCCTGCGCGGTGGCGGGCACCCCTTCGCGGGCGGTGTACGCCGTAACCGGCGAGCGCAAAAACGCCCTGTCTTCCTTTCGAATTAGCCTGAGCCACCTTACCACCGCCGAAGAGGCGGAGGAATTTGCCCGGCTGCTGGCCGAATGTTACGAGGAGCTTTGTTGATGAGCAAACCACTGGAAAAATACGAGCAGGTAGAGCGCAGCCTTATAAAGCAGTACCGCAAGCGCCTGTGGAGCCCCTTTACCCGGGCGGTGAAGCAGTACCGGCTGATACAGGAGAACGACAAAATAGCGGTGTGCATGTCTGGCGGGAAGGATTCCATGCTGCTGGCCAAGCTGATGCAGGAGCTGCAAAAGCACAGCGACGTGCCCTTTGAGCTGGTGTTTTTGGTGATGGACCCGGGCTACAACCCCCTTAACCGCCGCCGCATAGAGGACAACGCCGCGTTGCTGAACATTCCCATTACCATTTTTGAAACCGATATTTTTGAGGTGGTAACCAAAACCGACCGCTCGCCCTGCTACCTGTGCGCCCGCATGCGCCGGGGCTACCTGTACAAAAACGCCCGGCTGCTGGGCTGCAACAAAATAGCGCTGGGGCACCATTACAGCGACGTGGTGGAAACCACCTTAATGGGCATGCTGTACGGCGCGCAGGTGCAAACCATGATGCCCAAGCTGCACAGCACCAACTACCCCGGCATGCAGCTGGTGCGGCCCATGTACTGCATTCACGAGCAAGACATTCTTGCCTGGAAAAACTACCACGAGCTGGAGTTTATTCAGTGTGCCTGCCGCTTTACCGAAAATTGCACCAGCTGCGACAACGGGGGCGGCGGCTCGAAACGGCAGGAGGTAAAGCAGCTGATACAGCGCTTAAAGCGCACCAACCCCCACATTGAGAGCAATATTTTTAACAGCATACACAAGGTGAACCTGAACACCGTAATAGGCTACACCCAAAACGGGGTGGAGCACAGCTTTTTGGACGGGTACGACGAGCGAGCCACCGGGCAGGGCGAAGAGGACGGCGAAGGGTAAAGGGTGCCGCGGGGCTGGGCAAAAGCAGGCTGGGCAATGCTCAGGAGCAACCGGCAGGGCCCGAGCCAAAATACGACGGTGTTTGCTGTTTGTTTTGTAAATTTCTTGTGCCAGGGTGCGGGGCCTGTTTTTTTAGCGCAAGTGAACAAGCCGTGGTATATAAAACCCCAGAGAAACGATTGTAGCGGGGCGCAGCAAGGCCCCGCCCGGTGCGGGTGGGGTGGTGGAGGCCCCACGCAAAATTCGGTTTGCAAAAAAGCCGGGCAGCGAAAACAAAAGCGGGCGCCTGCCGCAAAGGGGCTTTTCCCAATTGTTGGGGCGGTTTTGCAGCCTTGAACGGCTTGTGCATTTGCCGCCGGGCGGGGTATAATAAAGGCAGAAAGCGGAAAAGGAGGCTTTACATCGTGAAAAAACTGGCAATGGCTTTGGCGGCGGCGCTGCTGCTGGCGGGCTGCGCAGGCGGGGGAGCGGCTTCATCGTTCGGCGA
>JBKEBR010000084.1:0-4578 GCA_047973285.1 Oscillospiraceae bacterium
AACAGCCCGCAGAAAGCTGCGGGCCAAAGCGAGCGATTTATGCAGGCGCAAGCAACACGGGGCAACCGGGCAGAGCCGTACTGCGCTGTGCGCAGCGTGGGCAGGCACTGAATGTGCGCGCCGCAAAGGTGCTTGCCGGCGGGCAAATTTTGTGCAGCCGCTGCTGGGCACCACAATATAGCTCACTCGGGAAACCTTTGCGCCAAAGGCCCTGCCGGTTGCGGTGCCCTGGCAGGGGCCTTCGGCGCACTGTGCAAATTTGTCATCGCGCCTCTATTACGGCGGTCAGCCTTGCCTCGCCGGTGGAGGTGTATTGGTTGCCCCAAACCACCTTTGCACCCGGGGCGGGCGTGGCTGCCAAGTAGCCCATTGTGTCGTTGCCGGAGGTGCCGTCCTTGTCCAGCACTTCGATTCGCACCTCGGAATTGTCTTGCCTGGCAAAGTAAATGGTGTTGAACTCTTCGGAGTATTGGTCGCCGAACTCCGCCTGCTCTTTGCCCCAGAACACCTTCTTGGTCTCGTTTTTGGGGGCCTGGTTGTCTTTCCAGTGGTTGCTGTTAATGTAGGTTAGCCCGTCAACGGATATTTTCATGAATACGTCGCTTTTGTCGTTAAAGGGGTCTTTGTTGGCACAGCTGGTAATGTCTATTACCGTAATTTTATGGGTGTAATAGGGGTTGAAAATATACGTGTGCGAAAAAGCGCCAAGGCCGTTCAGGTGGGTGTCTACAAAAAAGGCCGGGTCCGACCAGTAAATGCCCTCGTACAGCGGGCCGTCGTCGGGGTCGTCCTTTATCCAGGGCAGGGTGCAGGAGCTGTTGGTGTAGGTGTCGCCATGGAAATGGCCCCAGTCGTAATAGGTGTGCCCTGCGCCGCCGGTGTCGTAGCGGCGGTCCCACAGCTCGTCCATGGGCACAAGGGCATAGTCGTAAGCGTTTGTATAGCTGCCTGAAGTGTCGGTGGGCATTACCGGGTTGCCGCCCATAAACCGAAGCACAATGCCGTCGCCGCCGTTGGCCGCGCGCCCGTCGTAGGCTTTTACGCCATGCCCCGCGTCGGTGCCAATGCCGTTGGCGGAAATATACACACTTGGCCTGTGCCCGTCGAGGAGAATTCTTCCGTCAATGTTGTCGCTGCCTGCGGCAATGGATAAGTCGTTGGAGTACTGGTACCAGTGGTTGTGCGCCTGGGTTTCCATCAGCTGCAGGGTTCCGTAGGGCGAAGCCCCCTTGCGTATTACCAGAATACAGCCCTCAATGTCGTTTTCATGCTTTTCCAGGCTAACCGGGCCGTCGTCGCGCGGGTAGTAAAAATCGTATTCAATAAAATAATGCGTTTGGGTTTCCCGCACCGAAAAATAAGCGGAGGGAATTTCCGGGTAGTTTAACAGGTTTTCCCAGTTGTTGTCGCCCCGCCAGTCCCCGTCGTAGTTGAACTTGGTGGGAATGTCGGCCCGGGCGTTGTAGGCAAGGTTTATGTCCTGGTAAATGGTGGGCGCCCAGTACCCGGCCAGGGTGCGGTACTGTTCCGACGCGGCGGCCTGCGCGGGTACGGCCGGCACAAGCAGGGCAGCCACCAGCAGCAGTGAGAAGATGCAGCGTTTCATATCCAACCCTCTTTCTTTGTTGCTTTTTCGTATGCGTCGTTTTTGTATTGGCAAATTTGCTTTCTTGTTTTTTTCAGCGGCCCGGGCTGCTCCATTTTCAGGGAAGCCGCTGCCGCGGCAAATTGCAAAGAGGCATAAACTCCATGCTTTAAACGCTCTGCAATATACGCGCCAAAAATGGTGTCCCCCCGGCCGGTGCGGCCCTCCAAAGTTTTAGGCGTTAACGGGCAGCGCCAAAGGCGGCCGTTTTTGCACACAATTGCTTCGCTGCCATGGGTTACCATTACCTCGCCCGCCCCCCATGCGCACATTTGCCGGGCGGCCTGTGCCCTGTCTGTAAAGCCGGTCAGTATCTCCGCCTCGGCCGCGTCGGTTTTTAAAAAGGCAATGTGGGGCAGCATTTGCAGCTTGCGCGGATAATCCTGAAAATACAGCTTTTTTGTTTCGGGGTGGCGGCAGCGCAAAAAGCCCTGCATGTCTGCCGCAACCTTGCCGCGCGCCGCAAGCTTTTCCACCATATTCTCTGCGAAATCACCCCGCATCAGGCCCGCCAGGTGGTAAATTTCGCTTTCCACCCCCGGTGGAAGGTCCGCCATCGAGAAGGGCTCGGCAACCGAGGAAACAATCAGCTCGCGCCGCTCCCTGTCGGCCGAGGCGTACCAGTTGAGCATGGAGGTGGTTTGCGGGCTTTCCAGGCAGCAGATATCGCCGTTGTCAAAGGGCAGCAGGTCCAGCACGGGGCGGTGCTGTGCCGACAGCTTGGTAAGCAGCCCCACCCTGCCGCCCGCCGCCCGGGCTGCGTAGGCGCTGAACAGCTCGGCTCCGCCGTAAAAAAAGCTGTGCCGCCCGTCGGCATCGTCCCGCAATTCGTCGAAGGTGATATGCCCTATCAGGTAGACTTCATAGTGTTTCATCCGGCGCATCCTCCTTTTTTACGTGGTATACCAACACGTTGCCCCCCCTGGCAACACGAAAACCAAGGGCCTGCTGAACCTGGCGCTTTACCCCTTTTTTTTCAATGGCGTCGGTGCAAAGCAGGGTGCCCCCGTTTTTACCGGCAATTTCCACAATGCGCGTACTTGGGCACTCCGAGGGCCTGTCGTTGGAGGTGGAAACAACAATATACTGGGGGGCCAGCCGCCCGTACAGGCCCTCGGTGAGGGAATCGGCATGGCCGTGGTGCGGCAGCTTTACAAGGGTACAGGGGGAAACCTGGTATTGTTCCCAGCAGGCGGCATAGGTATCGCCCGGCAGCTCGGCGGAAAACCCTTCCCAGCAAAGCCGCATACGGGTGCTGGTATTGTTGATAAAGCCGTCCAATTCGTTAAGCGAGGCATTGCAGGGCCCCTGTAAAAACTGCTGCTCCCATATAGCGCGCTGGCGCCTGTGCAGCACCGCCTGCCCGCCGAAGCGCCGGATATGCAGTGCGCTGCCGGGAAAACGCAGAGTGCCGGGGCCGGTGGTTTCCACAATTTTGGTGCCCCGCCCTTCGCACAGGCGCAGGGCCGAAAGATAGAGGTTCATTGCCTCTAAAAGGGCCTGCGCCCCGGGGGAAAAGCCCTCGCAAGGCGGCAGGCTTTTTTTTTGGAAAATTCGGTTTGGCAGGTAATTTGTCCACAGTTCAGCCACTTCGGTTTCGGCAAGCAGGCTTTGCAGCCCGCCTACATGGTCGCGGTGAAGGTGGGTAAGCACCAGCAGGTCCAGCCGGGAAATTCTTTTTTTTTTAGGTATTCCGCCGCGGTGGTTCTTTGGGAACCGGGGTAAAAAGCCCCCGGCGTGGTGTCGCCACAGTCTACCAGCATTCGAAATACCCTGCCGCCCGGGCACGTTTCCTCCACCAAAACGGCGTCGCCATACCCAACATTAATGAATTCCATCGTCAGCATGGGGCGGGGCCTCCTTAATGGCATGAATTTTTTCGGTGTCCACAACAATTTGTACGTGCCCTTCCAGCGGCGGCGCCATTGGCGGGTTGCTCTCTTCCACCACCAGCGTATGCGCGCCGGCACGCACCCAATATTGGGTAACCCGGCCCAAAAAGCTGTGGCGCTGAATTTCCCCTTCCAAAAACCCGCCCGCGGGGGCTTTTTCGTTTTGGGGGGCCAGGCGCAGGTATTCCGGCCGAATGGCCAGCGTTACCCTGTCGCCCGGGGCAAGGCCCTCGGTGCCGGCCAGGGCCAGCGGCTGGCCGCAGCATTCCGCCAAAAGCCGCCCGCCTTTGCTTGCCATGGTTGCCTCCAGCAGGTTTACCGTGCCCACAAAGCCCGCCACAAAACGGTTGGCCGGCTTAAAATAAATTTGCTGGGGTGTACCCACCTGCTCAATGCGCCCGTTTTGCATTACGGCAATTGTGTCGGACATGGAGAGCGCCTCGTCCTGGTCGTGGGTAACGTAAATGGCGGTAATGCCCAGCCTTTGCTGAATTTGCCGCAGCTCGCCGCGCACCTCTACCCGAAGCTTTGCGTCCAGGTTGGAGAGGGGCTCGTCCAGTAGCAGCACCTCCTGCCCCATAACAAGTGCCCGTGCAAAAGCAACCCGCTGCTGCTGCCCGCCCGACAGCTGCCCCGGAAAGCGCCCCTCCAGCCCCGCAAGGGTGAATATTTCCAACATCTCAAGCACCTTTTGCTTTACGGCCGCCTTTGGCTCTTTGCGCAGCCGCAGACCGTAAGAGATGTTTTCGTACACCGTCATGTGTGGAAAAAGCGCGTATTCCTGAAAAACAAGCGGTGTACCCCTTTCAAAGGGGGGCAGGCCGTTCATGCGCCGGCCCCCTATAAAAATTTCCCCCTCATCCGGCTCTGAAAAGCCGGCCAGCTGCCGCATCAGGGTGGTTTTGCCGCAGCCGGAGGGCCCCAGCAGCGTTACAAAGGCCCCCTTGGGAATGCCCAGCGTAACGTGGTTCAGGGCTGTAAAATTCCCAAAACGCTTTACAATGTTTTTAAACTCAACAAAATGTTCCATATTTCCCCCCG
>JBKEBR010000085.1:0-2805 GCA_047973285.1 Oscillospiraceae bacterium
AGCCGCCGGGAAAAGCAGGGCGAAGGCGGCGCCCGCCGCCGTGGCCGCACAGCCAATAGGCGAATTAGAGGGCCTGCTGGAGCAAAGCCAGGCCGCAGTGGAAACAAAAAAAGAAGATGCGCCCGCGCCCAAAACGGCGGCGCTGGAAAAAGAGGCGGCGGCCCCCAAAACCGTTTGGAGCAAAAAAGCGGCGCAAAAGCCAGCTGAGCCGCCGAAAGAAGGCAAGGGCGAAGCAGTGCTGCCGCCCTCTGCCGTGGCTGAAGCCGGTGCCAAAGAAGAGGCCGCCGCGGCGCCAAAGAAAACGGCAGGCAGGCGCAAGGCAAAGGCGGCGCCCGCCGCCGAGGGCTTGTTGCAGGCCAGTGAATTGATGGACATGCTGGAAAAAGAGCCGCAGGCAAAGCAGCAGCCCGCCGCAGAGCAGGCCGCGGTGGCCGAAACGGCGGCGCTGGAAAAAGAGCCGGCTGTTTTCAAGAAAATTTGGAGCAAGAAAAGCGGGCAAAGCCCCCTGCGCCAGCAGAAGGAACAACAAGAGGGTGGCGAGCCGCCCCAAAAGCCCGCCCCAAAAGAAAAGGTGCGCGCGCCCAAAGAGCCCAAAGAAAAGAAACCCCTGCCCGCGTGGAGCAAGCCTGTTATTTCGATGGCGCTGGTGTGCCTTGCGGCCATACTGGTAGCGGTGCTGGCCAATATTTCTACCGCTTCGTTTGCCCGGCAAAATGCGGCTATATTTGAAAATGCAAACCGGGCGGCCGTGCTGCCCGCTGCCACCGGCTTTGAGGACATTACCCCAAGCCCTCTGCCCGCCAACATCACGGCTGTTTACAAGGCCGTAAACGACGCGGGCTATGTAATAGAGAGCTACGGCAACGGCTACGGGGGGCAGGTGCCCGCTGTGGTGGGCTTTACCGCCGACGGAGAAATTTCGGGGGTAAAATTCCTTACCAACCATGAAACCCCCGGCCTTGGGCAAAGCCTGTACACCCATCAAGACTTTGCGGCCCAGTTTACCGGCCTGCAGGCCGCCGGGGAAATTTCCACCGAGGGAATTGACGCCCTTGCGGGGGCCACATCTTCCACCAATGCTGCCATGAGCGCGGTGAACGCGGCGGTGCAGTATTATTACGTAGAGGTGCAGGGCGGTACCCTGCGCTACGATATTTCAGACGAGGTGCTGCAGCAGCTTATGCCACAGGCCTCTGCCTGGGAAACGCTGGATGTTCGTTCCAGCGGCGTGGCGGGCGCCTATTTGGGGGACGACGGCACCTACGTAATTGTTGCCCAGGCCGCCGGCGAAAAGCAGGTTACCGTGGCGGTGGCGCTGGACCAAAGCGGAACCATTCTGGATTTGTGGCTCGACACCTCGGCTGAAACCGAGGGCATTGGCCGCGAAATATCCGACAACACCGCCTTCATCAACCAGTTCCTGGAACAGAAAAATACAAACGGGGTTGATACCATAGCCGGGGCAACCCACACCACCGGGGGCGTAATTGACGCCGTGGATATTGCGCTGAAAGCCCTGTCCCTTGCAAAGGAGGCCGCGTAGCATGGAACAAAAGCAATCGAACTTACAGATTTTTGCAAGCGGCCTTTTAAAGCAGAACCCGGTGCTTAGCCTTACCCTTGGCATTTGCCCGGCCCTTGCCGTAACCACCACTTTGTACGGCGGCCTTGGCATTGCGGCGGCGGTGCTGGTGGTGCTGCTGTGCTCGTCTATGGTGGCCTCGGCGCTGCGGGGCATTTTGTCGCCCGGCATTCGGCTGCCCGCGTACATCATTATTGTGGCGGGCTTTACCACCCTTGTGCAAATTCTGGTGGCGGCTTTTCTGCCCGCCATGGCGGCGGCCCTTGGCGTATACCTGCCGCTGGTGGCGGTAAGCAGCCTTATTATCAGCCGGGTAGAAACCTTTGCCGGGCAGCAGGGTGTGCTTGCTTCCGGCCTAGACGCGTTTGGGCGCGGGCTTGGCTTTGCCGTGGTGGTGGTGCTCATCAGCACCCTGCGGGAGCTGTTTGGCTTCGGCACCCTGCTGGGGGTGGCGGTGCTGCCCGCCCAGCTAACCCCGTTTTCCATATTCAGCATGCCGGCCGGCGGCTTTTTGCTGCTTGCCGCCTGTATGGCGCTTGCCGCTTTTATAGAGGCGAAGGCAAGCGAGCCCAAACAGCCCAAGCCCAAAAAAGAGAAAAAGCCCAAAAGCCGCAGGGCAAAGGGCGAAGATGCTGAGGAAGGGGGAGAGGAAGCATGACCTTTGCAGCCAAGCTGGCGTTTATATTTTTCGGCATGATTTTGGTAAACAACTACGTTTTTTCAAAATTTTTGGGGGTTATTTATTTTGGTGAAGCTTCCCAAAAGCCGGGCGCTTCGCTGCGAATGGGCCTTGGCATTACCGCCGTTATGGTGGCCGGTACGGCCATTACCTGGCCCCTGTACACATTTTTGCTGCAGCCCTTTGGCTTTGCGTATTTAAATACCCTGGTGTTTGTTATTGTAATTGTGCTGCTGGTGCAGCTGGCGTCCTTGCTGCTGCGCCGGTTTGCAGCGCCGCTTTACCAGCGCCTGGGCAACTTTTTTTCTTTAATTATTGCCAACTGCGCGGTGCTGGGCGTGGCCCTGCTGGCGGTGGCCGCCCCCGGCGCTGTGGGCGGCAACGCCACCACCGCCTATACCTACCCCGAGGCGCTGGTGTATGCGCTGGGCGCGGGGCTTGGGCTAACGGCGGCCAGTTTGCTGTTTGCCGGCCTGCAGCGCAAGCTGCAAATGGCCCGCCCCCCCAAGGCGTTTCGCGGCATGCCCCTTACCCTTGTGGCGGC